>JBAVJG010000231.1:0-10413 GCA_049687655.1 Anaerolineales bacterium
CCACCTACCACTTTTTGCTTGATCATCATCTCTGGTTGCGCATAGCTTTGCAAGGACGCATCCTGCATGTGGACGAAACCTGGGCCGCAGCCCGTTATCATGCCGAAGCCAAGAACCGTGCCAGAGCCGCGGAGTTTGGGCGGGAAGCCTTCCGTATTCTGGACTGGGCGCGTCAGACTCAGCCACAGCTTGCCTCCGTTTTGGCGAAAATCGGACCTCGCGCCCAAGCCTCCGCCCACCGCGTAGACGCGCGCTACCTGCTCGACGGCGGCCAGCCCTGGGCGGCGCTCAAAGCCTGGATGAGCACTTTGCTCATCCATCCCCCGACGGCCTTTGCGCGCTTGAACATTCTTGTTTCTGCGTTGTTGCAAATCAGCGGGCTTGGCGCGCTGCGTGAAATGTATCTGAAGCGCCGCCAGGCCAGGCTTAAACAGCGCTAATCCCCAAATCAACGGACTTACGTTACAATACTTTTCCGATGGAACAAAAGTCGTTCTTTGCCTCATCACGCTTGCTCCCGCTGACTTTGTTTCTCCTGTTCAGCATTGCTTTGGCGATCCGCGTTTACGACATCACGGATTTACCGTTGGATTTCCATCCCACGCGGCAACTGTTTTCGGCGGCCAAAGCGCGCGGCATGTACTATGAAACCCTGCCGGATATCCCAGAGTGGCAGCGGGAATTTGCCATCCAACAATGGAAGACCAAAGTGACCATTGAGCCGGAAATTTTGGAGCGCCTGGCTGCTTTCATTTACCGCTACACCGGCGAGCAGTTGTGGATTCCGCGCTTGTTTTCGGCTGTGATCTGGTTAGTTGGCGGTATATTCATCTACCTGCTGGCGCGTGACATGTTGTCTGTGGATGGCGCGGTGCTGGCGATGGCTTTTTATCTGCTAGTCCCCTATGGCATTTTTGCCAGCCGTAGTTTTCAGCCCGACCCATTGATGGTTGTGCTGATCGTTGTCTATTGGTGGCTGGTGTATCGTTGGGCGGCTAAGCCTGCCTGGAAATGGGCTATCCTCGCCGGCCTGATCGGCGGACTGGGGGTCTTTGTCAAGTTCGTAGCTGCCTTCTTCGTGATCGGCGGCGCGTTGGGCGCACTGCTGGGGCGCTTCAAAGTGCGCGAATTACTCCATAACCCACAGGTGTGGACGATGGGTGCCCTGGGTGTGCTGCCTGGCGCGGCCTGGATTTTGTACGGAAAATTGGCCCTAGGATTATTCGGCGGCGATATGAGCGGACGCTTTATCCCGGCCCTGCTGGGCAACTTGGCATATTACGTCCAGTGGCAAACCAAAGGTGCTGCAGTGGCCACCGGCGTTGGAATCATGCTAGGATTGTTAGGAGTGCTCATTGTCCGGGATCGGAGTGTGCGGGCCTTTTTGTTGGGCATTTGGGGCGCGTATTTTGTTTTTGGCCTTTATTTCAATTATCACATTTCGACGCATGATTATTACAGCTTACCGCTCATTGCCATCGTGGCGATGTCGCTGGCTCCGGTGGGAGACTGGTTCTTTCCTCGTTTAAGGGAAGCGGGCACGGGCTGGGTGCGAAGCGCGGTTTTCGTCGTCCTGCTGTACGGCGTCTTTTCTGTCACCTGGGGTGTCCGCAACCAGATGAAGTCCGTAGATTACCGCCCGCAGGTTGAATATTGGACTGAGATCCGCGAAACGCTGGGCCCAAACGCATCTGTCGTCGCGCTGACGGAGGACTACGGTAACCGCCTGGCGTATTGGGGTTGGATGCGAGCGGCACTCTGGCCTTCGTCTGGCGATTTGTACCAGGCGGACGTGCGCGGTAACCAGCGTGATATTGATGAAATGTTTTCGGAAGTCGTAACGCAAAAAACCTTTTTCCTGGTGACCGATCTGGAAGATTTCGCCAAACAGACGGACTTGCAGACGCAGTTAGCTGAGTATCCCGTGCTGGTGCGGGGCGATGGTTACCTGATTTACGACTTACGGCAGCCTTCTGAGGGGGAACAATGAGCATACCGGCTCCCATTCTCGTGACCGGCGCACATCGCACGGGCACCACCTGGGTCGGCAAGATGCTGGCTGCCAGCTCACAGGTGGCTTATATCAGCGAGCCGCTCAACGTCTGGCATCGTCCCGGCGTGTTGCGCGCGCCCGTGTCGAAATGGTACACACTCATCTGCCAGGAGAATGAAGATGAGTTTTTGCCTGCCTTCCGCGATTTACTGAATTTCCGCTACGGTCTGGTGCGAGAGATACGCTCGTTACGCTCGCGCAAAGATTTCCTGCGCATGGGGCGCGATTTCTCGATCTTCCTGAGCGGGCGTCTCCTGCGTCAGCGTCCGCTCATCAAAGACCCGTTTGCAGTATTTTCTGCAGCCTGGTTTGCCACGCGCCTGGGTTGCCGGGTGGTGATCACTGTACGACACCCGGCAGGCTTTGCCAGCAGTCTCAAACGATTGAACTGGTCATTCGACTTCCGTGACCTGCTCGAGCAGCCCCTGCTGATGGAAAGATGGTTGGGCGTAGATCGCGCAGAGATGGAAGCGGCGCAGACGGATGACATCCTCGGACAGGCTGCGCTGCTCTGGCGGATGATCTACCGTGTCGTTGCCCGGATGATGAAACTGCATCCGTCTATCATCGTTGTCCGCCACGAAGACCTTTCCCATGACCCCGTTTCATGTTATCGTGACTTGTATGCGGCTCTCGACCTGGATTTCACCCCCGCTGTTGAGAGAACGATCTTGAACGCCAGCAGCTCTGAGAATCCGACGGAATTGTTGAGGAGCAATGTCCATGCTGTGAAACTTGACAGCCGCGCGAACCTGGACAACTGGAAGAAACGTCTGAGTCCAGACGAGATTTTGCGCATTCGTAAAATAACCGGAAAAACTGCGAAACTGTTCTATTCGGATGAAGAATGGTAGCGAATATGCTTGAGAAGAACCAAGATTCTTACTTTGGCAAGCCCTGGCTTGTGAATGTAATCGTAATTGTGCTTTTTGTTCTGGGATTCGGTATCCGCATGGTGGATCTGACCGATGTGCCCCTGGACTTCCATCCCACACGGCAATTTCTCTCGGCCATTAAAGCGCGCGGTATGTATTATCAATATGCCAATGATGTACCGGAATGGAAACGAGAAATGGCGGTTCAGCAGTGGCAGGATGCGGATGTTTTCGAGCCGGCCGTGAACGAGACTGTTGTGGCCGGGTTGTACCTGCTCTTCGGTGAACATCTATGGCTGGCGCGTATTGCTTCGTCGGTTTACTGGTTGCTGGGCGGGCTGGCTTTGTTTGCCCTGTCTCGACGAATTGCATCTGTAGATGGGGCAATCCTTGGGCTGGCCTTTTATCTGTTTTTGGGGTTCGGAGTGATTGCCAGCCGTTCGTTCCAACCCGATCCCTTGATGGTGGGATTGATCCTGGCCGGCTTGTGGTCTTTTGAACGCTGGCATACTGAAAGAACCTGGAAGTGGACGATCATTACCGGTTTACTGAGCGGCTTGGCGATTTTTGTAAAAACGGTGGCAGTGTTCCCCTTGTTGGGTGCGTTTGCCCTGGTCCTTTTGACGACTCGCGGACTGAAGCAGTGCGTCAAAGACCCTCAGGTGTGGGCGTTGGCGATTATCACAATTCTGCCAACAGCTTTGTTTATGATCGATAGCATATTCATCTCGAAAAATTCCAATTTGTCCGCAGACTTGCGATTTTTCCCCAGCTTTTGGATAGACCCCACTTTTTACGTGCGCTGGAAGAATATGATCGGAAACACGCTCGGCTTTGGGGCGTTTTTGCTGGCCTTGCTGGGCATATTCCTGGCAAAACCGGGCAGGGACAGATCGTTGTTATTAGGGTTATTAGCAGGCTATATCGCTTATGGTCTCATGTTTTCCTATCACATCATCACGCATAATTATTATCAGTTGCCCTTGTTTGTATTTATTCCCCTGTCACTATCCGTTGTGGGAAATGCGATATTCCAAAAACTTAAAGAGATCAATAACGGCTCTGTTTTTGTGCGTTTATCTGTAGCAGGCATCCTCCTTTTTGCGATGGCGTTTGAGATGTGGAACGTGCGAGTGGAACTCGTCAGGGACGACGATCGCGCAGAACCGCAGTTCTGGGCCGAATTGGGTGAGAAACTGGGACGTACTTCTGCGGTCATCGGGCTTACCCAGGATTATGGCAACCGCCTAGCCTATTGGGGCTGGAAAATCACCGATCAGTGGCCGACCACAGGCGATCAGAATCTACGAGAACTGGCGGGCAAGGCCAAAACCTTCGATGAAATCTTTGTTGATCGAGTTGAAGGAAAAGATTATTTTGTGGTCACAAATTTCAATCAATTTAACAACCAGCCTGAGTTAAAAGACAAATTATTTGACACATATTCTATCCTCGAAGAGAATCCGGAATATATCATTTTTGATTTGCAGCATCCCCTGGAACAACCTTAAACATGTCAAACAACGAATTGCCACTCGTCTCGATCGTTACACCCTCCTTCAACCAGGCGCCCTACCTTGAAGAGACCATCCGTTCCGTGCTGGATCAGGATTATCCGCGCATTGAATATATCATCGTGGATGGCGGCTCCGCGGACGGCAGCGTGGGCATCATCAAAAAATATGCGGACAAACTGGCCTGGTGGGTCTCCGAAGTGGACAAAGGACAAACAGACGCCATTAATAAAGGTTTTGGGCGCGCCAAAGGCAAATTTTTAGCCTGGATCAATTCCGATGATACCTACCAGCCCGGTGCTGTTTCCGCGGCGGTGGAATATCTGGATGAACATCCCGAAGTCGGCATGGTGTACGCAGATTGTAATTTCATCAATGAAGAGGGCAAAATCATCGGCAAATTCGGCGCGGCGCAGACGGATTACAAACGTTTGCGGCAGGGCTACGTTCACATCCCGCAGCAGACCATGTTCTTCCGCGCCGGGTTGTGGCATGCGGTCGGCCCGCTCGACCCCTCATTCTACTTCGCAATGGACTATGATCTGTGGGTGCGCATCGCAGACCGCTCCGAGATCAAGTATCTTGAGGGGCAAACCTGGGCCAACTTCCGCATTCATACCTCCGGGAAGACCATCGTTGCCGATGACCGTTGCTGGCCTGAGATGCTGCGCGTGCATTATCGTGACGGTGGAAGTATTTTCTCGGTCATTGTGGCCAAGTATTACATCCGTAAGTTGATCGCGCCATGGTGGAATTGGCGGCGCAGAAAAAATTTGGGTTTGGAATAATTACATCCTACGTGTAAGTATTTCGTTTTACTTGTTACCTGTTTCGGAAAGTGCAATAAGTAAAAAGTAAAAAGTAAAAAAACATCTCATGAACCTTCTCTTCTCTCCCCCCTCTCTCGATGATCTCATCCGTTTGCTCAAAGCCTGGCGCTTCTGGGTCGTAGGAGCGTTGGCAGGCGCTTTGTTGGGCACCGCGTTGTTTTATATCGCTCCGCCGCCTTATCGCGCGCAGGCGACTGTCAACGTGGACTTCAACCTCGAGGAGGCCTGGCCTGAGGAGGTCGACCGGCAGCAGTTCTATTATCTCGAACGCGAGACGCGCAAGCTGGAGGAGATCGCCTGGTCGGATGGTGTGATGCAAGTTGTCGCAGACGCACACGGTGTGGACGTTGCTGCGCTGCGTGACGAAGTGCTCTCGCTCAGCCAACCCGCCGAAGCCGGCTGGCATTTCTATGCGGATGACCGTGACCCGGCGCACGCCGAAGCACTGGCCTCGACCTGGGCGCTGACCTTCACCAAGCAGGCGCAATCAGATATAGCCGAACAAGTCGGCCTGAACACCTTTGTCCGTGTGGATGCGGTTCAGGTGGGGAACCTGCCGGTCTATCGCAGCGTGTCCCAGGGCACCTATCTGCTTTCAGGAGCGATCGTCTTTTTGGCCTTGAGCGCCCTGCTGGTCTTGTTCGTAAAACCCCAGAAATAAGGCGAATTGCTAACCTGTGCCCTGGAGTGGTATCCACCTTACGAAATCCGATGAAATCTTTTTTCTCGAATCAGGCAAATATCGATAAGCTGACGCGTTTCCTGTGGGCTGCAGCCTTATTGGCCTTACCCGTCACCAGCTTCCGCTATTTTCCGGGATTGGGTGAGACCACTTACGTGCGCCCGCTGGCGTTCTATCCGCTCGGGCTGTTGCTGCCCCTTTTGTTGATTCAATTGATGAGAAAAAAGATACACTCGCCCTGGCCGGGAAGCATGATTGTGCTGGGGGCCTTCCTCCTGGCAGTATTAGCGGCCAGCATGATCGGGATCCTGCATGCGCCGCTTGAACTTCGCGGACAGACCTATTGGGGTCGCAACCTGCGTGCCTGGGC
The DNA here is from genome assembly GCA_049687655.1 of Anaerolineales bacterium. Classification (GTDB taxonomy): domain Bacteria; phylum Chloroflexota; class Anaerolineae; order Anaerolineales; family Villigracilaceae; genus JAABUE01. The sequence goes on from JBAVJG010000231.1 coordinate 6,325, forward strand.
GACGGTGGTCATCGGCCTTTCCTTTTTCGTGACCGCTGTCTGGATGAACCGCGACGAAGATGACCTGAAATTCTCCGTGCGCTGGCTGCTGGCCGGCCTGGTGCTGGACATCGCCTGGAGCGGGGTGCAATCGCTGGCGTTTTACACGCCGCTGCTCAAAAAGGTGACGGTCACACACTGGCAGTTGGCCTTCTCGATGCGCGAACTGGTCAAGACCAACCGCGTCTCCGGGCTGGCCTACGAACCGGCCTGGCTGGCGGGACAGATCGCGACGGTCTATATGCCCTGGCTGTTTGCCGCGGTGCTGACAAAGACGCACCTCACACGCTTCAAGTGGTTGGAAGCATTGCTGCTCGGGTTAAGCGGATTGCTCCTGCTGGCAACCTACTCGCGCGGCGGTCTGTTCACAGCCGTGGGCGCGGCCGCACTGACCTTCCTGCTGGTGGGCGGTGACATGATGCGCGCTGGCTGGCGCTGGTTTTATGTTGGTTTCAGACGCAATGAACGCGTGCTCAGAAGTTGGTTGTTTGCAATAAGCTTGCGCTTTGGGATAATCCTGCTGGTGCTATTGATCTTGGTTGGTACTTTCCTGTTCCTGGGTCAAAAAGGATATTTCGCCCGTTTGTGGAGCACACAGGCCGACAGCCTGGCGGACTTCATCATCGCCAATTCGGCGGGCGCTCGTGCCGCCTATAACTGGGCCGGACTGGCCACCTATGACGAGCATCCCTGGCTGGGCGTTGGACTGGGCGCCAGCGGTTTCTATATGTACGACAACCTCCCAGATTGGGCACTGACCACCGTACCGGAAATCGCCCGGCAATTGAACCCTGCAAACCGTCTGTACCCGAATCCCAAGAACATATATATTCGCATTCTGGCGGAAACAGGCGTATTCGGTTTTGCTTTCTTCCTGACTTTTATGTGCGGGCTGTTGGGTGATACTCTTTCCTTTTTGCGCAAGCCAGGGTTGCTGCGTTTTCTCGGTATTGCAGGGCTGTGCTCCTGGCTGGCGGTTGCGCTCTATAATCTCACGCAGGACTCTTTCGCAACTCCCAATCTTTGGCTAAACTTGGGTATCCTGGTCGGTATGACAAGAACCAATTCTGAGAGCAAGCTGGAGGAACGTGCATGATTGTCCTTTGTGTGGGGATGCCGCGCGCCGGTTCAGGCTGGCATTACAACCTGATTCACGATTTGATGAAGACCACGGGCTGTGCGGATGCGCACGACATCCGTGAGCAGTACAACCTGCAAGGCATCCTGACAGAAGTCAACTGCAACATCGGCGTGCTCTCCTTGCGACGACTGGCGCTGGTGACGATGCCTGCGCTGACGGGCAAAACCTTCGTCATCAAAGCGCACGCCGGGCCAACGCTCTGGTCACGTCTGCTCTCGACTTTGGGACTGCTACGGATTACGTACATTTACCGCGACCCGCGCGATGCTATGCTCTCGGCCTATGAGTTTGGCCAGCGCGCGCTGACAAAGGGCCGGCCGAACGCCTTTTCGCACCTTAGCGATTTTGAGAAGACATTGACTTTTATGGATGATTATGTCCGTATCTGGGAGAAGTGGAGGTCTGAGAAGGGTGTGCTCATCGCCCGCTACGAAGACCTGTTGCGGGAGTATGAAACGGAGGTGGCCCGTCTGGTGGCATTCCTGAAATTAGACGGAAGCAGGCCGGAGGTCCAGGCGGTGATCGAGGGTTATCGTCCCGGGAAGGGAGAGGGGCAGCAGGGCCTGCATTTCTACAAGGGTAAAATCGGTCGCTTCCGTGAGTTCTATGCGGCAGAACAGCAGGCAGTCTTAGCTGAAAGGTTTGGTACCTTTTTAAAGCGAATGGGGTACGAAATATAGCCCGGTAAACCAATCTCTAAGGTCAACTTTAGATTGGTCAATGATTTTTCGGTTATTATTGAAGTATGCGTACATTCGATACCCCCTATGTTGCAGATTGGTATGCCGTCTCTCTACGCTGGCTGACGTTGTTGGGCTTGATCGTCTCGTTGGCACAGGGGGGGGGGTTGTTCAATTTAGCCGTCTGGCCGCTTGGTGGGCTCATCGTGTGGAATATGACCATGACGATGATTGCCGGTTTAAATCGTCGTCTGGCTTATCATCGTTTTATCAGCCTGGCCGTTGACCTGTTGATGAGCGGCGCATTATTCTGGTTGCAAGGGGGTATGTACGGGCCCGTGCTGTGGGCAGGGGTGCTGCCTATTCTAACCGGGGCGATATACTTCGAATTTTTTGGGGCGCTTCTGTCTGCGGTCTTATTCTCCTTGCTGGGAATCGCCAGCACCTGGACCGGTGCCACATCCCAGCTGTTCTGGCAGACATCCCTGGTCATTGCTGCCAGCACGCTGGGGTTTGGCATTATCTTTGGCTTTATCAGCCACCGTTTGATTTTATATTTGCGCCAGATACGTGTCACGCGTCTGAATGATGAAGAACGGCGCATCCGTATAGAAAGCGAACGCTGGCGCGCGCTGTACGAACTGACCTCCACGCTGACGGGCACGCTCAGCTACCGGCGCGTGCTGGATTCCGTGCTCGACCTGGGCTATACAGCCCTGAACCCTGACCCCGACGCGGAAACGGACGAGAAGCTGATCAGTGCTGTTTTGCTCTTCCAGGGCGACCAGCTCGAAGTTGGGTCGGCGCGGCGGCTCACCGGCGCGGATGAACGTGCAAAGCTGGATGCCAGCGAGGGGCTTCTCAAACGCGTGATCGATGAGGGCGAAGCTGTCCTCACGACCGAGATCAGTTACGACCCGGAACTCGGTCGTTTGATCGCTTTGCGGAATTGCACCGCGGCATATTGCTTCCCATTACGGAGTGGGTTTAATGTCTATGGAGCGATGCTTTTTGCGCATGCGGACCCGAATTACTTCACCCGCGAGCGCACGGACATGCTGGATATGATCGGTCGCCAGGCGGTAATCGCCATCCAGAACGCCCGTCTGTACCAGGATTTGCTTGAAGAAAAAGAACGCATGGTAGAAGTGCATGAAGAGGCGCGCAAAAAACTGGCCCGCGATCTGCATGATGGCCCGACGCAGTCCGTGGCAGCCATAGCCATGCGCATCAACCTGACGCGCCGCATGTTCAACAAGGATGCGAGATCGGCTCTCGATGAGTTGGTCAAGATCGAGGATCTGGCGCACCGCACGACTAAAGAAATTCGCCATATGTTGTTTACCCTGCGCCCGCTCATCCTTGAATCACAGGGGTTGAAAGCCGCGCTGCAAGCCATGGCTGAGAAGATGCGCGAGACTTATGCACAGCATGTCCTGATCGATGTGAATGAGGAAATCATCGAGGAACTGGAAATGGGTAAGCAGGGTGTGATTTTTTATATCGTTGAGGAAGCGGTCAATAATGCGCGCAAACATGCTGCAGCATCGAATGTCTGGGTGCGCTTGAAACAATTGGACTCCGGCCTGTCACTTCTCGAAGTGCAGGACAATGGCATCGGCTTTGATGTGAATGCTGTCACCAAGACATACGATAGACGCGGCAGCCTGGGGATGATCAACCTGCGCGAACGGACCGAACTTGTCAACGGTCTGTTGAACATTCAGTCTCAACAGGGTAAGGGGACACTGATCCAGGTGTACGTGCCGCTCACTGAAGAAGCGGCTGACCGTCTGCACCACGCCAGAGCATAAAAAAACCATATGCCTACCGCCGCCGGACTGTATTACTTTGCTCACGGGGAAGACCTTCGTGACCGTCCGCCTATGTTGTTGCTGCATGGGGCGGGTGGTTCTCATTTGAGTTGGCCACCCCAGATCCGGCGGCTCACCGGACAGCGAATATTCGCTCTGGATCTTCCCGGACATGGCAAATCAGAGGGAGCTGGCAGGCAGGATATCACTGAGTATGCAAAGGCCGTAGTCGAATTTATGGAGGCTTTGCGCCTTTCTAATGTGGTCTTGGTTGGGTTTTCGATGGGCAGCGCTATTGCAATGTCCCTGGCTTTGGGGAATCGGCAACGAGTGCGCGCCTTGGGATTAATCGGAAGCGGCGTGAAGCTGCGTGTGGCCGCCTCTACACTCGAAAATGCCTCCAATCCGTCCACCT
>JBAVJG010000232.1:0-1731 GCA_049687655.1 Anaerolineales bacterium
CTTTTGCGCAATGCCGCCACTGCCCCCGGCTCGGTATTAACGATTTTGAGCAGAAATTCATCACATTCCTGGCGGGTAAGGCGAGAAATCAGAGGAGCGAAATCCACCTGTTGCGCGGGAGACAGGCTGGGGCTGAGTTCCGCAGCGGCAGCCACTAGAAATGGGTCAATCTCAAAGAAATCCATAAAAGCATTAAGCGGGGGAGTCAGTTGCCTAAATCCGGCTGGCAATGCTGGTTCGGGGTCGTTGAAAAAATTATCAGGGTCATCTTCATCCTCATCATAACCGCCTGATTCCAAGGTCATAGCCTTCAGCCAGGCAAGATACAAGGTGCGGTAATCGCCTTGGAGAATATCATCCCGCAGGCGTGCCAATGTGGAGAGTAGCCCGCGCTCGTCAATCCACTCGTCGAAGCCCTCTTCCTCGTCCATGTCGAATTCCAAAATCTGCACATCACCAACGGTTTTGATGTTTGTATGATATTCGTCGCAGTAGGCTTCGATGGCAACTACGTCAACTAATCCTTTTGGAAAACGAAATGCCAGGCGTCGCGTCCCCCAGTTAGCGAGGTACAGGTAGGCATCGAAATATTTTGCCAACACGTTGATAGGATCGTGCCTGAAACTACTCCAGTTGTATGTGACACTTGCATGGGTAGATGTGACGTCAATATGGCTCGAGAGTTCGTTCACCGCTTTTTGCTCAGCAGCGCTCAGCGGGCGTTCAAGAGTTTGCCATTCATGATATTGATATTCACTCATAAGAAAAACCTGCTGGAAAAGGATGCAATTCCAACGGATGATACCAGCCTGGTGCCTGGCTGCTGAATTGCATCATCGTTTAAACATGATATCTCGCAAGCCAAACCCGTCTTGTTGTGCCAGTTTTCTCTTGCGTATCTCTTGATAACGGCGCATTTCTTCTGCCAATGGTGTAGCGCCAACGATTTCTAGGTGGGTCAAAGAGCAGACCACGGCCTTTTGGTGTTTTCCTGGCGGAGTGACATCACAGGCTATTCCCATTTCATCGCCGGCATAAAAAACGCTCTTGATAGAGAAGGTCTGGCGATTGCTGATGGGAAAACCTTGCTTGCGCAACATTTTGAGTAGGCCTTTGCCTGCCCGAACTGATATAGGCAGGTTTGCTTCCATCTTGATAACCAGTTCTTTTGCATCTTTCACGTTGTCTATTTGGCTGGAAAGTTCCGGTGTTAGGGGCGGCTTGGGTGTAGCTTCATCTGGTAGCCATCCACCTACCATCTCGAAGTTGAGATATTGTTTGAAGCCATGCAGGTTATCAAGCAGATCGGTGGGATCATGAGGGTGTTTCACACCATCTTTCTAATAGGCTCGCTCGGTGGTGCCCATAACAAGATAATCGTGCCCAATAGCTTCCGGCGCTCGTTTGCTAAACATTTGGTACAGATAGTTTTCAATCTCGTTTTGGTGGGCAATCAACAGGTCACAGTTGGCACAATAGCGGCAGGTGTAATTAAGGATGATCGGATAATGCGGGTCAACATGAAGAGTGAGGGGAACTTTCTTTTGCCCGGTTTTACCTTCACATTGTGGGCAACGGGTAAAGCGGGCATCTGAATAAGGATTCAAGAAGAAGTTGTAGAGCGGGGATAAATTTCCAAGTCGAGACGCTTTTTTTGACATAGGCAAACCCTATCGGATAAAGTCATTTGTATCTTATCGCAAAAACGTCCTGCCGGATAGCGTTTTCGTG
>JBAVJG010000233.1:0-10967 GCA_049687655.1 Anaerolineales bacterium
GGAAATCCTGCCGGAAGCGCCGACGATGGGTATCGTCGCACAGCAGCCACAGAACGAGACCATCGCATGGGTGAGTGTACAGGTCCAGCAGCCAGCCCTCATAAACACGATGGTCAGCCATTGCGTCCCTCACCTAAGGCCTGCAAAGCCTGTTCCAGCCGTTTGAGTTGCTTGTGCTGCTCGACCAGCATGGCCAGCAGGAACATGACGAAGGGCAGGGGATGCCCGGCATAGGCCACCGCGTGGATGTGCCTGTGGGCAAAGGCCAGCAGTTCATCGATCACCCAGTGCTCGTGCCTAGGCAGCAGGCGGCGGAAGCGCATCAGGTATCCTTTGTCTTCCTGGAAGACCTGTGTGATGGAAGGGAGATTGCGGCCCATGTCAGAAGAGCCTGGCGGCCTGTTCGGGAATTTCAGGCTGCTGCCAATCGTATACTTGCGCCGCTTCCCCTTCGAGAAGTTGGAACAGGGGCTGTGATTCGGGCGGCATACTGACGGGCGGTCCTACGCTGACCAATGCTCCGCGCGGCCGGCTCAAACGCGTCAGGTGCGGCAGACAGGCTTTTAGCAGGCGCATACGCTCAGCCTTGGGCACGTTCTCATCCTGGAACGTAGACAGCAGGTCCAGCACTACCACGTGGACATCTTCGGCGGGCGTGCGCTCGAGCAGAGCCACCATCTGGTAGCAGGTGAAGGCGCGCGCGAAGCGGATGCGGCTCAGGATGCGGGTCTGCCCGTGCGCGGCCATAACCACCCTGTAGACATTGAAGAGCATGCCCCCGTCCAGTACGAGGACCGTTCTCTCCAGCGCCAGGGTTGCGATACAGGCCAGCATGCGTTCGCGTTGGCCGCGCCGGGGCAAAGGCACCAACGCCCAACGGCCGGGTTGTGGTATAGAAATTTTGTTCATATTTTCAGCATAGCGCTGGGATTAAAAAGAAACAATCCCCTTGCGGGGGATTTGATGGGGGATTTTGGGACTAGCCCGTTGGGGGATGCAGACCTGGGGGGTGGGCCGCTTTCGTCCCCTATGACTGGTGCGACTCCCACCACTCTTCGAAGCGCCAGTCTTTGAGCGCCAGTCGTAGCTCTTTGCGGCTGCGGATGTCGAATTTGGTGAAGAGGTTTTGCATATGGGTCTTGACGGTTTCGTGGGAAATGCTCAAGGTCTCGGCGATCTCGTAGTTCCTGTATCCCAGGCAGGCTAATGCGGTGACTTCCTGCTCGCGTTCGGTCAGGGTATCCCAACGCTCTTCCAGTTCGCTGGTTTGTACGTACTGGTCATGACCGGCTCTGACAAATTCTATCCAGACTTCCTCCTCGGTGCGGCCCTGTTCCTGGGCGGCTTCTTGAATGGCCGACAGCAGTTCCTGGTCTGCGCGGAAGGTGCGCGAATCTGACCCCGTTATTTTTCGTAGAAGTTTGTGCAGGCTAGATAGGAGCGGGAACATGATTAGAATTATATTAGAACATGTGTTCTTATGTCAAGTTTGATTATGCTCCGACATTTTTTGCGCTCACGCAGATTGCTGGTAAAATCGTTTAAGGCAACAAAAAAGGAGAGAATATGGGAAAAATCATCGGCCCCGATGTCAGTTTTTACCAGGACGCACCAAGTACACCGCAGGGAATCAATTTTGTTAAAATGCGCCAGGTCTCAAATTTTGTCATCATCCGCGCCGGGCAAAACCTGTGGCCCGATTCCGATTTTAAATACAATTGGCGGGAAGCTAAAGCGGCCGGTCTTCCGCGCGGCTCCTACTGGTTCTACGACAGCCGGGTTGACCCAAAGACTCAGGCCGACTTATGGTACTCACAATTTAACGGGGATTTTGGGGAGCTACCGCTCTTCGCTGACTTAGAAGAATCCTACAACGGTGCGTTCAAAGGCTGGAAAAACTGGCGCGAATTCCTGGAAAGAATAAAAAGCCGGGTGGGCAACAAAGAAATTGGAATATACACAGCCTATTACTATTGGCGCGAAAATGCGCCATACTCTCCTGCGAATGCCGATGATCTGGAATATTTCCATCAATATCCTTTGTGGATAGCCAATTATGATGTTGAGGTTCCACTCATACCCAAACCCTGGAATACGGATGAATGGCTGTTCTGGCAATTCACTCCCAAGGGGGATGGATTCGCCTTTGGGGTGGAGAGTAGCGCAATTGACTTGAATTATTTCAATGGGGACGGCCCAACCTTCACAGAACGATTTGACTTATCCAGACCGGAGGATCCACCTCCGCCTCCACCGCCGCCCCCGCCTGGCACCGGGATAAGATACCGTGTCACAGCCGGGGCGTTGAACCTCCGCCAAGGACCGGGCACTTCCTTCAACCGGATCGATTACCTGCGCCGCGACCAGATCGTGGAAGAACTCAGCGCCAATGCCGACCGAAGCTGGCTGGAAGTCCGCCGCGAAAGCGACGGGCTGACAGGTTGGTGCTCTGCCAATTATCTGGAACTCGTCGAAGGGTCGCCCCCACCTCCGCCGGCAGAACCTGGCACCATGTATCGGGTCACGGCGGGAGCATTGAACGTGCGCGAAGGTCCCAACGTAAGCTTTGACCCGGTCGGACTGCTATACCGGGACGAGATCGTTGAGGCGCTCGCCTATAATTCCGACCAGTCATGGATCCGTATCCGAAGAAACAGTGATGGTCTGACCGGCTGGAGTTCCGCACAGTATCTGATTGTCACTGAGGATGCGCCACCTCCACCGCCTCCTCCACCCCCACCACCGCCACCTGATACACACAGCATGTATCGGGTCACAGCTGGAGCATTGAATGTGCGCGAAGGTCCCGGTACCAGTTTCAACAAGGTTGGCCTGCTGTACAGAGATGAGGTTGTCGAAGCTCTTGAATATAATAGCGATCAAAGCTGGATCAAAATCCGCCGCGAAAGTGATGGCCTGACCGGCTGGAGCTCTGCCAATTATTTAGAGCATATAGAAGATTCGCCTCCCCCCCCGCCTCCGCCTCCCCCACCATCTGGAACCGGGGACAAGTACAAAGTTACAGCCGGAGCATTGAACGTGCGCGAAGGTCCGGGCACGAATTTCAACTCGGTCGGTTTCTTACGTCTCAATGATGTTGTGGAAGAGTTGAGCGCCAATGCTGACCGCAGTTGGCTGCAAATCCGTCGTGATAGCGATGACCTGACCGGCTGGAGTTCTGCGGATTATTTGGAACCTGTAGACGATACGCCTCCCCCACCCCCGCCGCCAGAAGAAGAATATAACTGGTACAAGGTGACAGCCGGGAGCTTGTATGTGCGCGAGGAGGCAGATTCAGGCACGAAAGCGCTCGGTTATCTGGTCCGGGATGAGGTGGTCCAGGGGCTCGAAACGAATAGTGATAACACTTGGATTAAAATCCGGCGCATCGATGGACTGACCGGTTGGAGTTCCAACCGTTATCTCACCGACCTGAATACAACTGCCCCTGAATCGGCTATGCAAAAACCGTTCGATGGCGTGACTTATTACCGCAGGGAACGATCCGATCCCCGCAGGATGGTGGCTCATATTATGGTCATTGACAAGAACACCAGCGGAATTAAGTTCCTGGTTACACCGCCGGAACATAATAATGACCCCTTCCTGTGCACACGCAAGACCTCTGAGTTCCTGGCTGAACGTAACGTGCAAATTGCGATCAATGGGGATGGGTATCGCTATTTCGATCCGAGCGAATATGACCCGGATGAGTACTGTCCGAACGGCGGTGATCCTGTTAGCCCGAATGGTTACTCAGCCTCGCGCGGCCAGGAATACGGCAAAAAAATAAAAGGGCAACCCATTCTATATATCAACCGGAATAATGTGATTTCGGTGGATGATGTCAAAGGCAGACTATACAACGCCATCACTTGCGACCGCATGCTGATCGAAAAAGGCAAGGTGATCAATGGCCTGGACGCAACTCGCCTGGATCCGCGTACGGTGGTTGGCTTCAACGAGAATGGCCGCTGGCTTTACCTGGTCGTGGTGGATGGTCGTGAAACCAGTGCAGGTGCAACCTTTGCCGAACTGGCTGACTTGCTGCTCTCTCTCGGCGCGTATACTGCTGTAGCGCTGGACGGCGGTGGTTCTTCGACTATGGTGATCGAAGGAGTAGACGGGCAACCACGAATTGTGAACACACCAGTGGACGACAATATACCCGGGCAAGAGCGGGCTGTAGCCAACCATCTGGGCATTTACGTTTAGGAGTTACACAGTTGAATGAGAAAACCCCGAAAACAAGAGGGCGTGCGCAGCACGCCCTCTTGTTTTCGGTACCTTTTGCGAACTGCGTAAGTCCTAACGTAATGAATGATGTTGGTAACCTAAAAATAGAGCTATTTAATGTCACCTTGAGGTGAAACCGGCTCAGGTTAGTGGGGAATACTATGAGAATCAACAGAGTGAGAAGTATGAAATCACGGCCGCCAAGTCCCTATTTGATTCCAAAAAGCTGAACCAGATCAGGGCTAAATTTCTGGACAATTGTTGCTGGACACGACTCGATGCCTGCACAGGTTTGCTGGTACAATCTTGCCAGGCGATTAAAAAGGAGACATACATGGGAAATGCGATTGGCCCTGATGTAAGTTCTTATCAAGATGATCCGGAAACTCCGGAGCATATCGATTTTGTCAAAATGGGCAAAACTGCGAACTTTGTCATCATCCGCGCCGGGCAGAACCTTTGGCCTGATAGAGATTTCAAGCTTAACTGGGCCGCGGCCAAAGCCGCGGGCCTCCCATGCGGTTCTTACTGGTTTTACGACAGCCGCGCGGATCCCAGGGAACAGGCCGAATTGTGGGTCGATGTGCTAGATGATGATCTGGGGGAACTACCCTTGTTCGTTGATTTCGAAGATACATATAACGGACAATATTCTAATTGGAGTAATTGGCATACTTTTTTGGAGCGACTCAAAGAACTGGTAGGCCAGAAAGAGATCTGTGTTTACACGGCCTATTACTACTGGCGTGATAATGCTCCCAATCCTGCTTCTGAAACAGAAGATTTGGAATACTTCCACCAATACCCGCTGTGGATTGCCAATTATGGCGTGACAAAACCTTTTATTCCCAAGCCCTGGGGGACGGATGAGTGGTTGTTCTGGCAATTCACTAACGTAGGAGATGGAGATCTTTACGGTGTAGAGAGCGAGCCCATCGACTTAAATTATTTCAACGGCGATGTAGAGGCTTTCCGTCAGCGCTTCGGACTCCCTGACCTCGGTGAACTGCCTCCGGGAGGTGACGGTGAAGAGGGCAACGAGTATCGGATTGAGTTGAACATTCGTGAGAATGCCGGCATGGACGAAAAAGCAATCGGCACGCTGTTACAGGACGAAGTCCTGGAGGTGCTCGATACGACCATCGATGAGAGCTGGATGCAAATAAAACGGGCGGATGGAACGACCGGCTGGATCTACAATACACACCTGATCAAAGTCGAAAGTACCGAACCTCCCGGTAATGGCAATGGTGACGGTAATGGTGAACCGCCCCCGGTCGAGGAAAAATGGTTTCGCGTTACTGCCTTTGCTTTGAACGTGCGTTCAGGTCCCAGCACGAGCGACGAAGATATTGGCACTTTGCAGCAGAACGAAGTAGTCAAGGCGCTGGATTACGCTGTTTCCAACAGTTGGATAAAAATCTATCGTCCCTTGGACGGCCTGACAGGTTGGAGTTACGCCAGCTATCTGGAAGAGACGGATGCGCCACCCGATACAGGCGATCCCTCCGGAAATGGGAATGGGGAAACCCCCGGTAACGGGAATGGCGAACCACCCGATACGACTCAGCCACCTGACTCCGAATGGTATCGCTCCACAGCCACCAGTTTGAACGTCCGTGAAGGGCCCAGCACAGATGACACTGTAATCGGTTCGTTGCCACTCAATTCGGTTGTGAAAGCGCTCGCACAGAATGCTGATGGGAGCTGGATAGAGATTTTCCGTGAAGAGGATGAGTTGACCGGCTGGTGTTTTGCCAGTTATCTGGAACCGACTACCCTTCCATCCGAGGAGAGAAGGTGGTACCAGGTTAAGGTTACAACCTTGAATGTGCGTGAATCGGCGGATAAGGACAGTGACAAACTGGGTTCCCTGTCACAGGGCCAGATTGTCGTTGCACTTGAATCAAACGAGGACGGAAGTTGGGCACGCATCCAGTGCTTCGATGGTCTGATAGGCTGGTGTGCTACCGCTTATCTCAACGATCTTGGCACCACCCCGCCCGAACAACTGACACAGAGGATATTCAGTGGCGTGACTTATTTCCGCAAGGAGATGCAAACGCCTCGTAAGATGGTAGCGCATGTGTTGGCGGTTGACATGCGTGCCCATGGGCTTAAATGCCTGATCACACCGCCCAGCCATGAGAGCGGGCTGGTCTGCACACGCAGGACCTCCAAGTTTTTGGAGGAGTTTAACCTCCAGGTCGCGATCAACGGGGACGGGTTCAGATACCTTGATCAGAACACGTATGATCCGGAAGAGTACTGTCCACATGGCGGCGAACCGGTCAAAGTCAACAGCTATGCAGCTTCCCGCGGTACAGTCTATTCGGAACAGCGGGCTGGAAGTCCCATTATGTATATCAACAAAAACAACGAAGTGACCTTTAACAAACCCAAAGGCGCTATTTACAATGCGGTTTCCGGCGACCGTATGCTGGTCGAGAAGGGTAAAAAGATCGATACCCTGGAAAGCCAATCCGTTGAGCCGCGCTCAGCCGCTGGCATCAATTCGAATGGCCGCTGGTTATTCCTGATTGTGATCGATGGCCGTCAACCGGGTTACAGCGAAGGCGCAACCTTCCCCGAACTGGCCGACTTCATGATCTCTCAGGGCATATATTTTGGACTCAATTTGGATGGCGGCGGTTCTTCGTCTCTTGTTATCGAAGGAGCACTGGGTGGGCCGGTTGTTTTAAATTCGCCCATTGAAGGTAATATTCCTGGCAACGAATCGGCTGTATCCAACCACCTGGGATTTTGGGTGAAAAAGTAGATTTATTGGTATTACGCAATTCGTGAAAAGATGCCGAAAACAAGTGTGGCGTGCGTAGCACGCCACACTTGTTTTCGGGCTACCCTTATTTAACTGCGGTTTTCAAGATAATCACTGTACCCGCCCAGATACTCGACCAAGTGTCCATCTTCAATTGCCAGCAGACGTTCCACGGTTCGGTCCAGGAAATACCGGTCGTGCGATATGACCAGCACCGTGCCGACGAAATCATCCAGTGCACCCTCAAGCACTTCGGCTGAAGCGATGTCCAGGTTGTTGGTGGGTTCGTCCAGAAGCAGGAAGTTCGCATTCGAGAGCACCAGCAGCGCCAATTGCAGGCGGCTGCGTTCGCCGCCGGAGAGTTCGCCAATCTTTTGTGATATTTGCTGATACGTAAACAGATAACGCAGCAGGAAGGCGGTCGCATTCGACTCGCTCATCCCGCCCGCATAACGGGCGGCATCCAACAGAGTCTGTTCAAAATCCAGGGTTTCGTGTTCCTGCGCATAATACCCGATGGAAACGCTTGGTCCGATTTTGATCTCACCCTGGTCAGGCGCTTCCTGCCCCAGCAACATGCGGATGAAAACCGATTTCCCGGAACCGTTCGGCCCGATCAGCCCTACGCGCTCCCCGTGCCAGATGGTCTCGTTGATTTCTGAGAAAATGCGTCTCTCACCAAATGACTTGGCGACACCCTCCAGTTCCAGCACTTTGTTCGAGCCACGCCAGCCGTTCAGTTGCCGCAGGTCCATGCGGCGGCGCTCGAGAACGGGTTTTTCGATATGCTCTACCCGCGCCAGACGTGCTTCCATTGCGTGCATGCGACTGGCGAATTTGTCATTGAATTGCACCCAAAGCTTGTAGCGTTTGAGCGCCATCTCCATGCGGGCAATCCCTCGCTGCTGGATCTGATAAAGTTCTTCCTGACGTGCCAGCCGCTCCTGTTTGTCCAGGATAAATTCCGTGTAGTTGCCTGTATAGATGGTCAATCGTCCATCCTCTAATTCCGCGATGTGCGTGACGACTGCATCCAACAGGTAGCGGTCATGCGAGACGATGACGACCGTCCCTTCGTACTCGCGGATGAGTTTCTCCAGATAAAGCTTGCCTGGCAGATCCAGATGATTGTCAGGCTCGTCCAGCAGCAGGACATCCGGTCGGACCAGCAACAGACGCGCCAACCCGATCAGTTTTTTCTGCCCGCCGCTCAACACGGACATTGGCTTGCTGAGGTCACCCTCGGCCATTCCCAACCCGACGAGCAGTTCCCGCACATGTTCCGGGTAGCCCTCCCCGCCATAGGACTGGAATTCGTCCAGCAGATGTCCCTGCCGGTCGAGGGCCGTTTGCAATTTGCCTTCGTGCTCGTAGACTTCGGGATCACCCAGGCTGGCCTCCACCTTTTCGAGTTCGGACTTAACTTCCGCCACACGTGGATTGCCATCCAATGCGGCCTCGAAAGCCGTTAGCGTAAGGTCAAGTTCGGGTTGTTGTGGCAGGTATCCGGTCTGGATTTGACGCGCGCGGGTCACTGCCCCACCCAGTTCGGCGGAATACTCGTCCATGATGAGTTTGAACAGCGAGGATTTTCCAGCCCCGTTTGGTCCGATCAGCCCGATCTTTTGTCCGTGCTGGATCTCCCAGTCCAGGTTTTCGAAGATATGTTTGGCACCCAGGATGAGAGTGACGTTAGAAAGTTGGATTTGGATCATAGTAGTTCCTATAAAGAAAAACGCCGCAGGCTAGCCTGCGGCGTGAAAATTCGAAAAAGAGCAGTTATTTTCTGCGTACAGGCGCGATTCGAGGAGGCCCTCCGGCGATAAAGCCACGTACTCCGATGAATAGCGGGGATTTCCCGATGCAGAAGTCGTAAATCATAGCGGCGATTATACCAGCGTTTTATGAGCTTAGGCGTTGCACGTTGATTGAACGAGAATAGACCGAAAACAAGGGCGCGCGCCGCGCGCGCGTCCTTGTTTTCGGTATCTTTTCACGAACTGTATTATTCCTAAAGCTATCAGGGATAACTCTGCTGCAACCAATCCAGCGGGTCGACCTGCACGCCGTTGACCCACAGTTCCCAGTGCAAGTGTGCCCCGGTTCCGCGCCCGGTTCCACCTACTAAACCAATCACCTGACCAGCCTCGATCATATCCCCAACCTGTACCTGGAATTCGGATTGATGCCAGAAGCCACTGTACACGCCCCAGCCGTGGTCGATCATGGTGGCGTTGCCGCGTACTACCTGGTTTGGCGCAGTTAGCACCACTCTGCCAGCCGCCGGTGCCGTGATGGGCAAGCCCGTGCCGCCACCGAAATCCAGACCAGTGTGGAAGCCCTGGTAGGTCAGGTCGCTGTCCAGGCCGATATACTGGCGGCGGCTGCCGTAACGAGAAGTGAAATAAGTCGATTCGGCGTATAGAGATGCGGGCGTGCCAAAGGTGCCACTCCAAAGTTTTTGCGAGGTGGCTTCTTGAACGGTGGATTCGATCAACTGATCTTCCGGTTCGGTGACTGCCGGGTCAATCGTTGCAGCATCCACATAAAGCAGGGGATCATCCGGGTAACCGCCGGAAATGACCAGCACCATTTGCTCAAAGGATTGCACACTGCCATCCGGTAGAGTGGCTTCCAATCGTAGGGGATAGGGACCCGGTTCCAGCAGGGCATGCACGCCCTGCAACGCGACCTGGCTCCCATCTGTATCCTCAAAAAAGTGCAGCTTGTACTCTACCAACATACCACCCACGGTGACACCCTCCGGTACCTGAGCACGGATGACCGTTGTCCGGCCCTGCATGAGGGGCAGGGGGCTGACAACCGCATCTTCGAAGATGGCGGGCAATCCGCTGGCCGTCGCTTCAGACTCACTGTTGGTGGCATACAGCACGTCACCTGGAATCGCTTCCCAGGTGCCATCCAATCGATTTATTTCAGCCAGCGCCCAGGGATCGGTGTTCCCTTTGACAGCCAGTTCTAGTAGGGTTTCGCCATTGGCGGGCGTAACGCGCGAGCTCAGTTGCTCATCGCCTGTTTGCTGGGGAACGATCAAACTGACGCCTACATACAATTCGGTCGGGCTGACCAGCCGGTTGAGTTTCCGCAATGTGGGTTCGGCGATTTGCGTGCGGCGGCTCAGGCTGCGGTATGAGTCGCCGAATTGGACGAACTCGGTCACCAGCACGCCGCCGATGTCCTCCAACCCGGGAATGACCAGTTCCTGCCCGGCGGAGAGCAGGTCAGGATTACTGAGACTGTTGGCGTTCATCAAATCCGCCAGGTCAACGTTGAAGCGTGAGGCGATCAGAGACAGCGTGTCTCCGGATTGCACGATGTAGATTGGCCCCTCGGTTGTCTGCGCAGATACGGAAGAAACCGAAAACAAGATAGCGATAAAAACAAGAATTGTGACGATGCGTTTAAACATTCTGGAATTCCACTTTGTCCCCAACTTGGTAGTCTTCCCAGCGATTTGGGTGAATTTCAAGAATATAGCAGGCGGGTTCGGCTGGCGCGTAAGCGGGCCGCCAGGCTTTGGCGATGACTTTGTCCACCACCCTCATATCTGTGTTGATCCAGACTACAGACAGATCAAACGGGACAAACAGCATATGGATGGAGGTGTCGATGCGGCTGTTGCGCTTCCCCTGGACCAGGAGCAGGCCATCGTCAGGTTCGAGACGTCTACGGAACATCAATCCGCGCAGGCGGCACAGAAACGAGTCGCAATATTTGACACGCGCTGGTGACAGGTCTGGTTGATTCAGATTGCGTACAAGAATGAATGGAGACATCTTCTATGGGTACAAGAAAACGGGGCGACTTGCGCCGCCCCGTTGCTGTTCTGTAGTGGTCAGGCCGACAAGTTCTCTGCTTCAAACACCTTGTCCACGCTTTCCAAAAGTTCTTGTGGACTGAAAGGCTTGGCGATGTAGTCATCCACCTTGGC
>JBAVJG010000234.1:0-3629 GCA_049687655.1 Anaerolineales bacterium
GCGCAGGTTCTTCAGGCTCTACCGGAGCGGTCATCTCAGGGGCCGCAGCTTCGGGAGCGGCGCCTCCTGCGCCCAATCCACAGGCAAGGCTCACCGCAATCAATACCAACCCGGAAAGTAATAAGTAGTTGTGTAAAAATAAGTTCCGCACTTTAAAAACCGATCTCAGGTGCAAACATAGCTGATCGTGGGTGAATGGTGTAGTTCCACTTGGGACAAGTCGCATGTCGTATCAGGTTCAAGCTTTGCATGACTTCGTCCGAGACTTTGATGCCACGAGTGTAAATCTTCTCGACCAGGAAGGCAGACACCTGCAATCCGGTGTTGGTGGTTGTGCCGCGGATACAAGCCAGTATGATCTCAAAAGAGCGTAAGGGTTTGGCGGCCCAATTGATGCTGATCGGGCCAAACAAGCGATGTTCAATGGGGTTCCACTTGGAGGTTCCTGTTGGGTAATGGCAAACCATGACTGGCAATTCCATCGCATCCGCCAATTTTTCCTGGAGTTGTGCTTTCCACAAGCGCGAACGATAGCCGTTACTACCACCGCCATCGCAGAGTGCTAACAGGCAAGGCGCATTCGGGAACGCGACTCGCCCAAACTCTTGCCACCACCTGGAAAGCATATCGACGGCAAACTCAGCAGTGTCAGCCGATTGGCCGACATACACATAGCCGCGATTGTGGTTCACATCGTAAATCCCGTAGGGAACCGCGCGGCCTTGTGCCTGGCTTGCAAAATCATGATCGTTGACCAGCTCGGCTTGCTGACACCAGGATTGGCCAGCATTCTTGAAATTGCCGATCAACTCCTTCTTTTTAGCATCCAGGCTGACAACCGGCCAACCCTGGCTCAAAAACAACTGTGTTTGCGCTTCTATATGCTCAAATTGTGTGTTCCGATCAGGATGATGTGAGCCAGCCTGATGTTTGACATTCGCCTTGAGCGAATAGTCCCGATCTTTCAGCAAGCGCCCGACTGTTTTTGGGCAAATCCTATGCCCCTGAGCTTTCAGTTTCTCGCTCAAATGGCGCAAGCTGCTGCGGATCCACTTCTCAGCGCCCATCGGATTACCAGCCGTTTCGGGTGCCACTATTTTCTGCAAGGCGTCTACGACCGCCGGGTCTTTTTTTCAACCCGTTGACGACCACCACCGCTGAGACGGACGCGCTCAACAGGACGATGGACCAATCCTTGTCCTAAATCCTGCTGCCCACGTTGGATGGTTTTCTCATCCATGCCTGTGATCTGGGAGAGTAAACGTACGCCTCCATGACCCACACGGTTGGCCTCCACCGCTACATACCAGCGACCCTGTTGTTCATCCAGACGGCTCAACAACAAGTTCATCTGCTGATGCAATTTCTTGTCCGGGTGTTCGTGATCTTGCAAGCAATGCTCGCATTGACAAGTATGAACTTCTGAGATCGACATCGCGTGTCCTTTATACAAAAAAGTGCTTTCCTACCAATTCTACTTGCCTTTCGGCCTCCACCAACAAAAAACGGAAGTTATTTTTACACAAGTCCTTATCAATTCTAGCCGATTTAGAATGCTATATAAATGATAGCAAATTTATGATCAAACCCGTAAAGTAATCAATGGTGACAGGCAGTATAACGGGGAGAATTACCGCGGCACTGAACTTTGAGAGAATATTTATATTAAATGGCCAGACGGGAGATCCATCAGCAATGAGATACATCTTTCTTATTGCATCCATTTGAGCCAAATCCTTTTCCAGTGGATCACCATTTTTCATTTTTTGTATAGTCGACAGATACAAAGATTCATATTGTCTTGCGATGTCAACTAATATATTATCCTTTGCTTTTTGCATAACCCGGTGTGCTTCTATCAAGGGAATAAAGAAAAAGATCGGCGCGACTAGAAGATATACTCCTAAATTAATATAGAAAATGTCCTCAAGTTTTTCCAAGCCCATATGAGAACGCAATAAGGAAATTCCAAGTGCTAAACCAATAATGCCTATTCCCAAACCAATTGTGACTACATATTGGCCAAGTGGTTTTAATCCGCCTGCTTTATCCGGATGTAAGGGTGCAATTTCGATATCAATTGTACGAAAAAATTTATTTATGCCTCTTATCGTAATAATCTGTCGGATAACGATATGCATTACTGCATAAAAAGAAAAGAATGTTGCTACAGTCGACATTATTGCTATAATGCTATTGCTGGTTTGCCAGTTAATCTTGCGCTCCAAAAGCGAAACATAATAAACAACTGAGTTAAATGTCCCAAAGATTATTGCTATCCAAAACCAAAACCGATAGCTTAATGGTTTAGTTATGCCAGATATTCGGTCAAGATCTTGTGCACTAGGGTCTAAAATGCGTTGAGGCACCATATTGAATAAATTTTGAATGGTTTTCGGTTGCCAAACATAATATCCAATCAATAATGGTGTAATAGCCAGTATTCGAATTAACTCAGGCCAATCGTTAAATACTTGGTTGATCGTCCCGTAAAATATTGGAAGAGCAATTGCGTACAATACACCATAGCCTATCCCAATGAATATAACCATTAAAGGCTGCACTTCTCGCTTGGAGAGGTAGCGAATAAGTGGATCGCCTTTCTTTATTACACTTATTGGGGAAAAAGATATGCTTAGATCAGAATTCAAACAAGCCTCAAACAATAAAATTATATCGACGCACTATTAAGCAATCACATTCTATCATCTCTGTGCTGTAGGGTGACTATATGCTGCTGCATAAAAGGTGTTTCCGCTATGGAAGGAATAAGAAAAATGCGACTCGTCAACGGGTTGCTTTTTGGTTTTAAGATAGGGGATGGCGTAGTGACCTCCATCCAACTTCTCTTTACTCTTCATTCCACCTGGCCACATTCCCCGGCAAATCCCATGCTTCTACCAAAAGCCTGCCTTCCTGCCCCGGCTCATAGCGCCAAATCATTTCATCGATCTGTGTAGCCTCGCCCTTCTCCAAAACATCCCCAGCCTCATTGAGAATCGTTACCAATACCTTTGCCACCTTTACATCATCACTTGCCTGAATATCAAAAAACGAATCACTCCCCTCTACGCTATGGATCACCGGCGGATGGAAGAAATCAGCCAACGCCACATTATAGGCATTCTTCAGCGTCCCGGCCGCCAGCTCGGCATACAGCGGCTCCGTCTTTGCGGCGTCTTTGGCATACGCGGCCCCAATCTTGAACTTTGCATGGTGCGCTTTCTGGTCCTTGCTCAACACGCGCCTGCTGAAATCCGGCACCGCACACATAATCGTGCGCCCATCCCGCAACTGCCGGAATACCACCTGCCCCCCGAATTTTCCACTTAATCCCCGCACAATGATATTTTTCTCTACTTTCGCCATAGATTGCTCCTTTCACCGTTCGTCCACCGTTCTATCCGTATCCTATCTGTATCTAATCTGTATCCTATCTGTATTAGTCATCCTCCTGTCCTTCGCTATTATACCGTCCGTTCTTCGTTATACAGAGATGGTTTAATCCATTAAACTCAAAAGCGACTCGTTTGCGAGTCGCTTTTTGGGTCAGGAATAAACGCTCAGCTACCCGGCTCGCATGGAATCAGGGCGCATCTCAGTATCAAGTTGTTTTCCAAGCCTTGTGA
>JBAVJG010000235.1:0-2862 GCA_049687655.1 Anaerolineales bacterium
GGGCGCTTAGCACCCATGATCACCATCACCAGCTTCAGGGTCACACCTGTTGTGGGCGTGGTGAGTTGGCCCTATGCTTTCCGTGTGGAAAACGCCGAAGTAGCACGTGTTTTTACCATGCCCTTATCCTGGTTGGCCGATAAGAGCAATCGCTGGGAAATCAAATTACCGGGACGACCGTACGGCCTGATCGTCTACCATCCATACGATGGCGAAATACTATGGGGAGCCACCGCTATCATGACAGATACTTTCTTGAAAGTGTTGGTTTTGTAGCTATTTCCCCCTATGAATTAATCTCCGTGCTTTGGCCGGAAACGTTCGGCCAGATCCCTTAATTGCATGAACCCGATCGGTTTGAGTAAAACCAATTCCGCCTGATCTCGTAATTGGGCAGCCATGTTGGCATCTGCAGTTGCCAGGAAGACACGTGTTTCTTTCAAGCGTTCATCAGAGCGAATCTGCAGCAATACTTTGTCGCCAGACACGTTAGGGATATGCAAATCCAAAATGATCAGATCCGGAACGATCTCGGTGAGACGCTTTTGAGCGACGGCGCCATCATAGGCCACTTCCACTTCATAATCCGCCAGTTCCAAAGCTCCGCGAAAAATCGTAACCGTGTCCTTGTTATCTTCCACGAGATAAGCCAAAGGTTTCTTACCCATAAGTGTTTCCTGTTTCTCTATGATAAATCTACATCTGTTGTCAGGTTGACGAGTGGCAGTGTAACCGTAAACGTACTGCCTTTGCCAGGATCGCTTTCTACCCTGATTGTACCCTTCATACTGGATGTCAGGCGCTTTACAATCGAAAGTCCCAGGCCAACACCACCGTATTCCCTCGCGATGGATTCATCCACCTGACGGAAAGGTTCGAAGATGCTCTCCCTGTGTTCTCTGGGAATACCGATCCCCGTGTCCGTCACACGTATGGCCCAATGACTATGATCGGGCTTAAGCAGGTCCACTTTGACAGAACCTGCATCGGTGAACTTTACTGCATTTCTCGTCAAATGGAACAGAATTTGCTCGACTCGTGAAGGAACTCCCAAAAGTTCGTCAGGAAGTTCAGGCGCAATTTGTTCCTCGAAGTGCAACCCCCTTTCAATTGCTTCCTGCTGCAATTCGGGAAGAACTTTCTTCAAAATACCAGCCGGGGAAAAACTGACCACTTGCATCGGGAGAATTTCTTTATCAACCTGAGATTGTTCCAGCAATTCGGAAAAAGTCGTTTCGAGAAACTTTGAATTGACCTGGATGCGTTCCAACAACTTTTTCTGTTCGTCAGTCATGGTTCCATAGGCTTCGAGCCTCAACATCTCAGCCATTCCTACGATGACACCCAGGGGCGTGCGCAACTCGTGGCTTACACGAGCCAACAAATGCGACTTGAAATCACTGGCCTCCTGCGCCCAAACCGAAAGTTGTTCGCTTTCAACCAATCTATACGCCAACTCCTCTTCATTGCGTTTCGTCCGTTCATAAGAACGCTTCAAGTTGGTCATCACCAGAGCTAACAAGCCCACGATACCCAAGAGAACTGATGCAAACTCTCCCCATAACAATATCAGGTCTGTTTTTTCAGTGATAATGGGTAATATGTAAAGGGTTTCGTCGTAAACCATCCACCCGGTAAACGCGATTGCGATCAACGCGTATGCCAGGGCCGTCCAATTTCCGAGCAAGAGCCCTGTAATAATAATGATACCGATATAAGCGCTCATGGTCGTGCCCCCAAATCCCCCCGAGAGATACGTGCCAATGGAGACTATGATGAGCAATGCGCTCGAAAATGTAATGCTGGCCAGGCGTACATATCCACGATGCATTAAGAACAAAATGCCGAGCGATACCAGCACAAGGAAAATCTCGATCAATATCCGGCTGAAATTAAGTGTTAGAAAAAATGACAGGCTTGCAAAGCCTACCACCATCAACAACACAATCAACAAGATTGTGTTGAGAAAACCGGCGGCACGCGTTTTTTCCTCATCATCAGGAAAAACCGGAGGGGAGAGGAATGTACGCATTCGTGTCCACAGCCCGGCAAACTTCATAGCCTTCACACTTTACTCATATTTATGAACGGTACCATATCAATTCAGCCATCAGGTCACTTTTACTCGTCAGGGTAGTTTCAATTTCTTAATCCAGTATAAAGGGAAATCACGCCTGGGAAAAGTGAAAATCCCATGACAAATTCATCATTTTGAGTCCTATCCTTTGATAAGCGTCAAACTATCCGACAGCTTATGACTGTTGCGGTATCGGCAACAAATCGCTTTGGAGTTTTCATCCATCCTTTCGTGCAATCAGAAAACTTTTGAATGAAATCGACAAGTACTCCCAAACCCATCGAGGGCTTTCAAACCCAAATTCTCGAGGGGGAAAATGTTTTGTTCCATCCCACACGCAACACTATTATTCATATTAACCAGACCGGCGCGCTTGCCTGGGGGTTATGTGATCGATCACGCACGGTGGGCGAGATCGTTGAGCTGCTCAGTACGGCTTATCCCGAAGCGCGAGAACAAATTGCGGAAGATGCCCCGCATACCATCCACTCCCTGGTAAGACAGGGCACGCTCGAAATAGAATAATGGGCCTCCCTACCAGCGATACATATACTCAGGTTACTCTTATGGGCCATATTGCGCCGCATATTTTTCAAGCGCCTTTGACGGTGTGGTCGATTGTGAAATGTTGGTAGTTCAGCGACCCCAGACGAGCTTTAGTGGTAGAAATCAAGTAACGCAAGTTGTAATTCAGGGTTATATAAAAAATCATCCAAAATGATGATAGACCTATCATGTAAAGAGGCGCTAAAAAACCACTTAAGTTGACAATTTGAGTATATAAT
>JBAVJG010000236.1:0-1815 GCA_049687655.1 Anaerolineales bacterium
TATGGAAGCTTACCGGGCCCTTGCAACCCATCTTGTACAGGCACCAACCCTTGCGATGACCTTCATCGCCCCAGGCCACAACAAATTCACCCGCGTCGAAGTGACCGCGGCGTTCGCAGTTATCGTGAATGCGCGCGCCGTAGGCGAAGAGCGGGCGCCCAAGACCGTCCATGGCAGGTAATTCGCCAAAAGTCAGGAAGTGCACCACGGTTGCGGTCAGGTTGACCACGTTGTAGGGACAGCCTGAAAGGTTGAGTACAGGCTTGTCGGTGACCAGTTCGTTGACCTGCACTGCGCCGGTCGGATTAGGCTTGGCAGCCGGAATGCCCCCAAAGGTTGCGCAATTGCCGACAGCAATCACCGCGATTGCATTGGAGGCCGCTTCCTCTAAAAGGTCTACGGCCGTTCTACCCCCGATAGTGCAATAAATGCCGCCATCTTTTGTTGGGATCGCTCCCTCCACGACCAGCAAATACCCCCCGGCGTCAATGGTAGCTTTTTTGGCATCCTCGGCCTGGTAACCGGCAGCGGCCATGATCGTCTCGTGATAATCCACCGAAAGGACATCCAAAATAATCTCCGCCACCGAAGGCCGGGAGGCGCGCAACAGCGACTCGGAGCAGCCCGCACAGTCCTGGAATTCCAGCCAGATGACTGGAGTTCGCGCGGGCGCAGCAAGCGCTTTCTCGATGCGCGTTGAATAGGAACGCGGAAGCGCCAGGACTCCTGTCATCAAAGAACTGAATTTCAGAAAGTCGCGGCGCGTCATCCCGCGGTCCCGTGCGGAGTCCTGCACACTTGGATTCAGATTGAGCATAGGTGCCTCCTTCCCGCCCGGAAAAATGAGTCTGAGATTCCTAAAATAAGGAAACTAACTGTCCGCACGACAGCATATTAACCAGTTTACAAGCGAACCATAAACAGAGCATAAACAAGTATGGTGATGAAAATCACTTTTTTGAATATGATAAATATCATGATAAATTGATATTAAGTGATAGTTATCACAATATAGTGAATTGAATCACAAGGACGTCGGAAACTCCGACGTCCTTGTGTAGATGGGCTCACCGCATCAATTCTGAACGATGGGCCTGCTGACCGTTGAATAAGTCTTTGCGGGCATCCACAGCAATACCGCGCCCCCTAATACCTGCACCAATCCAAGCATCCTGCTTGTGACCAGGAAGGCTGCAGCCCAGTTGGTCCCACCCCAGGTGTGGGTAGGTCCGGCCCAATATTGCACCGTCAGTGTCAGGATGCCGGTTACCAGCAACATGATTGCCGCGGACATCGTCCCTGTAGCGTTTGGATTGCCACTGGTATAGTCCACGCCTTGCCAGATTTTCGGGATGCGAAATAGCAGGAAGACGATTAACGTCAACGCGGTTGTGTAAACCACGCCGTCCACAGGCATAGATTTTCCGCGCAGGCTGCGCGACACGGCGATATGTATCACACCGACAACTATTCCAAGAATGAGGGCGATGACCGCATAACGATAGGAATTTGGCCTGCTTTTGGCGAGTAGGAATACCGCTCGTGCTGCCATGATGCCGATGGCCGTTGTCGCAACTACGAATACGATATACAGCCATTGGAACGGCGCCAATTTCGCCATGCTATCACCAAAGCCGGTTGGATTGAGTGCCACACACGTCGTTCCCAACCCGCCCGCGATGGTGAAAAGCGCGGTAATGCCCATCAGCAGGATGCCAGTGAAGCGCAGAGTCTTTCCCCACCAGGTGTTTTTTGACATTGTAGTCTCCTTTTCAAAATATAAACCCTAAACGTTTTTAAACCTTTAGGGTTTGG
>JBAVJG010000237.1:0-2097 GCA_049687655.1 Anaerolineales bacterium
GGCATGGCCAGCGTGGTCGGGCGCGTACGGATGGACCCAATCTTCCACATCAAATTTGCCAACCTGGCGCACAACACCATCCGTGGCGCGGCGGGAGGGGCAATCCTGAATGGCGAATTGCTCAAGGCGGAGGGAAGAATATAGTATAAATCAAAGTATTAGGAGCAAAGTACATGGCAAACATTGAAATGAGATCGTTGGGGAAAACGGATATACAAGTCACACCCATCGGATTGGGCGTCATGGATTTTTCACGGGGCGGTAGCTTGTTCGGCCTGGCTTTCCCGGTCATCCCGCAGGAGGAGAAGACCGCCATCGTCAAAGCTGCACTGGATGGAGGCATCAACTGGTTCGACACCGCGGAATTGTACGGCAAAGGAGCTTCAGAACGGTCGCTGTCAAAAGCGCTGAAAGCGATTGGCAAATCAGACGACGAGGTGGTCATAGCCGACAAATGGTTTCCGCTATTCAGGACGGCGCGTAACATCCCGCGAACTATAAATGAGCGCATCAAACACCTGGACGGCTACAGCATCGACCTGTACATGGTCCACCAACCGATCAGCTTCTCCTCGCCGGAAGCCGAAATGGACGCCATGGCCGAACTGGTGGAGACGGGAAAAATCCGCTCGGTGGGAGTCAGCAACTTCGGTCCCGAAAGGATGCGGCGCGCACACAAGGCGTTAGCAAAACACGGATTGCCGCTGGCGGTCAACCAGGTGCATTACAACTTATTGCATCGAGATATCGAAACCGATGGAACGCTGGAAACCGCCAGAGAGTTAGGCGTGACGATCATCGCTTACTCACCGCTGGCATTGGGCCTGCTCTCCGGCAAGTATCACAAGAACCCGGAGCAGCTCAATGACAAACCATTCTATTCCCGTGGACGAATCAAACGTGATCTCGAAAGCAGCGCGCCATTGATTGCCGCTCTGGAGGAAATCGGTGAAGGTTATCATGCAACCCCGGCGCAGGTGGCGCTCAACTGGCTGGTCAATTTCAACGGCGAGACCGTGGTCGCCATCCCGGGTGCGAAGAAGGCCAATCAGGCCGAAGATAGTGCCGGAGCAATGCAACTTAATCTATCAACAGATGAGATGGGACAATTGGATGAACTCTCACGTTCTTTTCGATGAGTGAATTCGATAAGATGGGTGGAAATACATTAGGTAACTCAGCGCCTGTGATTCAGTCTGGAACGATTCAGGGTGGTACCTGACAGTGATACAGAGCTCGTTTCTTGATGTTAAAGACGATGGATGTCGTATAGCGGCATTCCAGATGCAAAGGTATAAGTGATGAGAATTCTTACCCAAAAGCTTTTCCAGATTGGATTGAAGTTTGCCCCTCTTTTCTACCGGCAGCACGCGGGTCAAAGTACGATCATTCTGCAAATCAATGATGCTACCCGCATGAAGATCAGAGTCAATACGTTCGACAAACAGGCAGTTTACGAAGTTTGGAAAATGAAGGAATATGAGACGGAGCACTTCGTCATTGCCCCCGGTGATGTGGTCATAGACATTGGCGCTCACATCGGGACATTTTCGGTCTGGGCTGCGCAAAAAGCTGGTTCCGGTCACGTCTACGCGTTCGAGCCCGATCCAGAAAATTATGCTCTCCTGGAAGAAAATAAAAATCTTAATCATCTTACGAATCTTCACATCGTCAACAGTGCGGTTTCCGAAAAAAGGGGGCAAGCCAGACTATTCACATCCGACTATCACAATATGACCCACTCTTTTTTAGAAGTCGGGACTCGCGCTAACACACTTGTGGATACGCTTTCGCTCGAGGATATCCTGCAGGAGTATGGATTAAAAAGAGTACATTATCTTAAAATCGATGCCGAGGGAGCGGAATATCAAATCCTTTTGAGCACTCCTTCCACTATATTGGAGCGAATAGACAAGATATTTATTGAATATCACGATTATTTAAAGCATAGCTACAATTACAAAGACCTGACCGGCTACCTGGCTGAAAACGGATTTCAGACAGAACTTGGAGCCAGTGCTTTCCATCGACACATCTTGAAGATGGGTCTCATAATGGCCTGGAAGGTTTAAAACAGCAACGGAAATATTGAGCAGA
>JBAVJG010000238.1:0-2414 GCA_049687655.1 Anaerolineales bacterium
GGGCATCCCCTGCCCTTCGTCATGTTCCTGCTGGCCATGCTGGTCGAGCAGCACAAGCAACTCAAACGGCTGGAGGAGGCCCTGCAGGCTTTGGGTGAGGAACACAATGGCTGACCATCGTGTTTATCAGGGCTGGCTGCTGGACCTGTACACTCACCCGTGCGACGGTCTCGTGCTATGGCTGCTGTGCGACGATACCCATCGGCGGCGCTTCCGGCAGGATTTCCCGGTCACGTTCTATGCCGCTGGTCCTAATAAACGTCTGCGTGCGCTATGGAAAATCCTGCGCGATCAACCCATCGAAGTCGAGCTGGCTCGCGAAGAACGACGTGACCTGTTCAGCGGTCCGACCACGGTCTTGGCGGCGCGCGTCCACCATCCGCACCGGCAGCCCGGCCTGTTCCGTCAGGTGGCGCGCCAGTTCCCGGATTTGAACTTTTACAACGCCGACGTTCCCATCAACCTGCACCACGCTGCAATCTACGATACCTTCCCATTGGCGCGCTGCCGCATTCGAACGGACGGACAGGGAAACATCACGCATCTGGAAGTTCTGGATTCGCCCTGGAAGCTACATTCTCGCCCGCCGCCGCTGCGCGTGCTGATAATCGAACCCGATACCGATCCTTTCCACGCTTCGCCCACACGCCTGTACCTGCGTACCGCACTCGGGCGTTTTTCTGTCCCCCTGCATCCCCGCCAGTCCCTCCTGCGGACTCTTCAGGAGCGCATCCTACGCTACGACCCAGACCTGCTCCTGAGCGCCTGGGGCGATACCTGGCTGCTGCCAAACCTGCTGGAATGGGCTGAAGAATATAAAAATCGCCTGCCCCTCAACCGCGAACTGGACATGAACGTGGTCAGACGCGCCGAACGCTCCTATTTCGCTTACGGGCAGGTCATCTACCGTGGCGAGCAGGTCAAGCTGTTCGGGCGCTACCACATCGACATCCATAACGCGGTCATGTACCGAGATTACGGCCTGGACGGCATCTGGGAACTGGCGCGTGTCACCTCCCTGCCCGTGCAGACCGTTGCGCGCGTTTCACCGGGTACGGGCATCTCCGCTATGCAGATCGTCACCGCATTGAGGGAAGGTATCCTCGTCCCCTGGCACAAGCAAGAACCGGAAGCGCTGCGTTCGGCCGCCGGGCAGTCTCGCACGGATTTGGGCGGCCTGGTCGCCCAACCGTCAGTTGGATTGCACCGCGACGTGGCCGAGATCGACTTTATCTCCATGTACCCCAGCATCATGCGCCACTTCAACATTTCGCCTGAGTTGGTAGGGAAGCAAAGCGATGAGCCTGGCCTGATTCCCAGGACGCTGGCACCTTTGCTGGACAAGCGTATCGCCCTGAAGCAGGCCCTTTTGACGCTGCCGAAAGAACATCCTAACTACAAACGTTTCAAGGCTTATGCCTCCGCACATAAGTGGCTCCTGGTTACCTGCTTTGGTTATCTGGGATACAAAAACGCCCGCTTCGGTCGTATCGAAGCGCATGAGGCCATCACCGCCATGGGACGCGAAGTGCTTCTACAGGCCAAAGAAGCTGCGGAAGAGATGGGCTTTAACGTTTTACATATGTATGTCGATGGCATTTGGATCAACAAAGAAGGCTGCAAAACCGTGAAGGATTTCGACTCTTTGCTGGTCACGATCCACGAACGCACCGGCCTCCCCATTGCGCTGGATGGTATCTTCCGCTGGATGGCTTTCCTGCCTTCGAAGGAAGATGCGCGCATCTCGGTCGCCAACCGTTATTTCGGCGTCTTTCGGGATGGTTCTACCAAAGAACGTGGTATCGAACTGCGCCGCCACGATACGCCGATATTCGTAGCGAAAACACAAAGGAAAATCTTGAACATCCTGGCTCAGGCCGAGGATGGAAGGGGCTTACCCTTTTATCTCCCCGAAATCCGGACGCTGGTGAACGAAAGATTGGAGGCTTTACGGCGCGGACAAATCCCCCTGGATGAACTCATCATCCGCCAGCGTTTGAGTCGTGAACTGGACGAGTATCGTACGCCCTCCTCCGCAGCCTGCGCCGCTATGCAGTTGGAAGAAATCGGCAGAAACCTACGGCCAGGGCAATCTGTACGCCTGTTATATCTGCGTGGCGAGCCAAACGTCCGCGCCTGGGATTTACCTGAAGCTCCGAACCCGGCAGAGGTTGATTTAGCCCATTATCGGAAACTACTGTTGGAAGCGGTCGAAACGATTTTGGAACCGATTCAAGAAAGCAAGAAGCTTTTCCCTTATCAAATACCGCTTACTGGATTATGTCACACTCCCGAAGGGATATCGGGACGATGTGAGGGAGCGTATGCCCCGCCGTTCTTTAGTGGGGTTGCTGCGACTGAAGAGTCTCGTATTCCAGCTTATGAGATGCCATAAGGAAAGTGGCAACTTAGAG
>JBAVJG010000239.1:0-2140 GCA_049687655.1 Anaerolineales bacterium
GAGGTATCCTGACGGTATAGTTTCCTCAAGAAGGTATCGGAGTCGAACGATTTTGCCAGTAAACTTTCGGCGCGATGCCCGTAATCGTGAACCATTTCCTTTACTTCGCGCTCGTAATTGAATCCCATGATGACAAAGCGGCGGCAATCCTGTTCGATGGCGGGTCCGTTGCACCAAAAGGCGCCCCTACCCACCATACGACTTTCATAGAAACCGAAGTAGGGCCCGCCGAACATCCAGACCTCATCGATCTGTTCGCTCTCAATCTTCTGCAAAATGTCGAACTTCTGGATGATCTGATCGTAGTCGGCCAACATATATTTCCCGTCCGCATCCCGTAAAGCACGCTGATCGTCAGCCAACACCTCGGTATAGGTTGTATCGGTGTACTGATGGTCATCTAAGAGCAGGGGATGTTCCGGGACCTCCAATGTTTCGACCACCTGATATTCCAAAATACCCTGGCTGGCTTTTCGTATCTTATCGATATATTTGGGAATCAAATCATCGCTGCGATTCCAACCTTCCGGCACCCCCGCAGGATGAAAATCAATGACCAGTACTTTGCGTGTGAAAGGTGTGATATCCGGCACAATAAACCTCCACTTTCTCGAAATGCGCTATCGATTTCTCTTTTGTTCTAGCACTCGAGCAATTGAGTGAACTTCGGAAAGTCCTTAAACAACAAACCTTGCTCAAGCCGCCATCCTCGGCGGCGAGGACGCCACCGAGAGCAAACTTTCTAAAAATACATTCCGATAACTAATTGACCCGCACATTGTTCTAATATCTCCCGCGCTCTAACACTACATCAGGATTAGGCAGATCCGCATCCCTGGCCGGGAAGACCTGCACGGCGCAGGCTTTGAATTCAGGGATTTTAGCTCCCCGAGTCGAGCGCACCAATGGTCAGCAGGTTGGCAGCCGCTTCATAAAAATGCCAGGGCAGGAAGACTACGCCGACGGTTGTTTTCCCGTTAGAAAGGCACGCGATAATCATTTATTATTGAGGCACCTCGTTCATAGCAAAGCGCCCAATCTCCACTTCCGCACCATGTGCCAGAGATTCTTCGGCTTGCTGGTATACACGTTTGGCAATATCATCCGAGAGATAATACTCTCCGCAGTTTTCGCAAATTTCAGCAGGCACGCCTTTAATGACTATAGTGCGCTCATCGCGCTGTAACGTGACAATCGCAAGGCCCGGGTGGGTCTCGCCTAGCTTACAGATTACACATTTCATTTCTTCCTCAGCGTTCTAAAATCGTCGTTCCAAAGTTTGATATCGGGTTCGTAGGCTGTGACAATATAACATGCTCCATCGTGCTCGTATTTTCCCACAATCACGTGCAACGGTTTTCCATGTTCGATGTATAGCAACAGAAAACTGGGAAATGGCTGGTCATCGGGGTACTCCGCTATGATTTCACCAGAACCCACGGCGCGCTCCACCAATTCAGGTGGAAGGCTGCGCGCAAACATACGCATAAATGCATGTTGGCTGAAGACAACTCTACTGCAATTCATATTGTGAATGAATTATACGCCGATAATCCATCTCTTATCAGCAGTCCGTTGCTCTTTAATATCGCCCTCGCTCCAATACCACATCCGGATTCGGTAAATCCGCATCCCTGGCCGGGAAGACCTGCACGGCGCAGGCTTTGAATTCGGGGATTTTGGCCTGCGGGTCGAGCGCATCGATGGTCAGCAGGTTGGCGGCGGCTTCGGCGAAATGCCAGGGCAGGAAGACCACGCCGACGGTGGTTTTCTCTGTCACAGAGGCGCGCACCACAATCTCGCCACGCCGTGAAGTGACCTTGACGGCCATGCCATCGCTGATGCCGTGCAGCTCGGCGTCGGCGGGGTGAATTTCGACCCGTGCTTCGGGGTAGAGCGTGTTCAACTGCGAATGACGAGACATCGTGCCGCCGTGCCAGTGCTCGAGCACGCGCCCGGTGGTCAGGATGAAGGGATACTCGTCGTCCACAGGCTCGACGGCCGGGACGTAATCGAGCGGAGTGAACTTACCCCGTCCACGCGGGAAGGACTCGGCGAACAGGAAGGGCGTGCCGGGGTGATCCTTGTCCCAGACCGGGTATTGCAGGCCGACTTTGTCGATGCGCTCGTAGGTCACACC
>JBAVJG010000240.1:0-4217 GCA_049687655.1 Anaerolineales bacterium
AGAGAAAAAATCTATGTCTGAAACGCCGCCATCTCCAACAGCGGAAACGGTGCGCAAAGAGAGCCAATCTTTTCCCATTGTCGGAATCGGCGCTTCGGCGGGGGGATTGGAGGCGCTGGAGCTTTTCCTGGCAAATGTGCCTGAAAACAGCGGCATGGCCTTTGTCATTGTCCAGCACCTCGACCCAAACCACAAGGGCATGCTGGTGGAACTGCTCCAGCGTGGCACAAGCATGAAAGTTGCTCAGGTCAAAGATCGGACTCACGTCAAACCGGACTGTGTGTATGTGATCCCGCCTAACAAGGATATGTCCATCCTGCGTGGAACGCTGCACCTGCTCGATCCGGTTGCGCCACGCGGATTGCGCCTGCCAATTGACTTCTTCTTTCGCTCGTTGGCCGATGATCAAAAGGAGCACAGTATTGGCGTGATCCTTTCGGGCATGGGTTCGGACGGTACGCTGGGCTTGCGCGCCATCAAGGAAAAAGCGGGCGTGGTCTTCGTGCAGGATCTTTCTTCTGCCAAGTTTGATGGCATGCCGCGTAGCGCCATTGAAGCCAGGTTGGCGGATGTGATCGCGCCGGTAGAAGAACTGCCTGACAAGATCAGCACATTTTTGCGACATGCTCCCCTGATCGCACAACCCGGTTTGGCGAAAATAGACAGGTCCAACAGCGGCCTGGAGAAGGTCATCATATTGTTGCGTTCGCATACAGGCCACGAGTTTTCACTCTACAAAAATACAACCCTTTATCGCCGTATTGAACGGCGGATGGGCATTCATCAAATTGACAAGATTGCCACCTACGTGCGCTTCCTGCAGACCAATCCGCAGGAGCTGGATTTGCTGTTTCGCGAGTTATTGATCGGGGTAACCAGTTTTTTCCGCGACCCGGAGGCCTGGCAGCAATTGAAAGACGAAGTCTTTCCAGCCTTATTCGACCAGGGAAAATCGGCCCAGGTGCTTCGAGCCTGGGTACCGGCTTGCTCCACCGGCGAGGAAGCCTATTCCCTTGCAATTCTCTTCAAGGAAGCCCTGGAAGAACTCGAGCCGAACAATAATATCAGCTTGCAGATCTTTGCCACCGACCTGGATCAGCACGCCATCGAAAAAGCCCGAGCAGGCGTGTTCCCGGCCAATATCTCTTCAGATGTGCCCGCCAACCGACTGGAGCGCTATTTCGTCAAGGTCCAGCAGGGATTCCAGGTTTCGAAATCTATCCGTGAGATGGTCATCTTTGCACCGCAGAACATTATCATGGATCCGTCTTTCACCAAGCTCGACCTGCTGAGCTGCCGTAATCTGCTCATTTATCTAAAGCCGGAATTGCAGAAGAAATTGCTGCCGCTATTCCATTACAGCCTGAATCCGGGCGGTTATTTGTTTCTGGGGAGCGCCGAAACGATTGGGAACTTTACCAACTTGTTTGCGCCGTTGGCTGGAAAAACACGCCTCTATCGGCGGCTGGAAACTGCCTCCCATCTGGATACGATGGATTTTCCGACATCTTTTCATGCTCCCCAACCTGCTGAAAGCGTGAGGCCGATGAAACCTGTGGCGAACCTGCAAGCCCTGGCAGATACCCTGCTCCTGCAAAAATATTCCCCGGCAGCCGTGCTGACCAATGAGCAGGGCGATATTCTTTACATCAGCGGGCGCACGGGCAAATACCTTGAGCCTGCCGCCGGGAAAGCCAACTGGAATATCCTGGTCATGGTACGCGAAGGTCTGCGCTACACGTTGACAAGCGCCTTCCAAAAGGCTCTGCGCGAAAAAGAGACCGTCAAACTCGAAAATCTGGTAGTGGGTATAAACGGCGGAAAACAGTTCGTGAATGTCGCCATCGAACCGCTCGATGAACATAACGGTTTGGCTGGCACAGTGATGATCGTCTTTACCGACGTAGCTGCGCAGCCCCCGGCAGAAAAAACCGGCAAGGGGGGCGAGGAAAGTGCACAACTGGCGAAATTAAAACAGGCGCTTGCGCAAGCCCATCAGGAAGTTCAGAGTATCCGCGAAGGGATGCAGAGCTCGCAGGAAGAACTCAAATCGGCCAACGAGGAAATGCAATCCGCGAATGAGGAGCTGCAGTCTACCAACGAAGAATTGACCACTTCTAAAGAAGAATTGCAGTCTATGAACGAGGAGTTGCATACCGTCAATCAGGAACTGCAAACCAGGCTGGATGAACTCTCACGCGTCAACAATGACATGAAGAATTTGCTTGACAGCACGGATATCGCCACCTTGTTCCTGGATAACAGCCTGTGTGTGCGGCGTTTTACCAGCGAAACCAGCAAGATCACGCGGTTGATCCCTGCCGATATCGGGCGGCCGATCACCGATATCGCCTCGGCTTTGCTGTACCCCAAACTGGCCGATGACGCCCGTGAGGTGCTGCGCACGCTGGTCAAAACGAAAAGACAGATCAACACGCCCGACGGGAGCTGGTTCGAAGCGCGCATTCTGCCTTACCGTACCCTGGAAAACATGATCGACGGTGTGGTGATCACTTTCATGGAAATTACTGCCTCCAAAAAGTTAGAAGAGGAGTTGAAAGAGAACGCGAGGAAAAGTGAGCGGTAGCACAAGTTTGTTTTGGGGTTCTCTCTTTCGATTGCGGTACGTTGGATGTAGGATGCGATGAAAAACAAAGCCGAAGTACTCAATAAAACCGAACTGCGTCGCCAAGCGGAAGCGAAATTAAGCGAACGCAAGCTGGAAACCGGGCCTCTGCCTGCCGAGCAAACCGATGTCCGGCGCCTGGTGCACGAACTGGAAGTGCACCAGATCCAGTTGGAGATGCAGAATGAAGAGTTGATGCAGATTCGGGCGAAGTTAGAGGCGGCCCTTCGTCAGTATACGGACCTGTATGATTTTGCGCCTGTGGGGTATTTGACGCTCGAGCGTGACGGTACCATCCTGCAGGTAAATCTGACCGGGGCAAAATTGCTGGGCATACAACGAGGCAATTTGGTCAATAAACGCTTTGGGCTATTTGTTTCGGAGCAATCCCGTTCAACCTTTAATACTTTCTTGGAGAAGGTGATTGGTAGCCAACGGAATGAGGAGTGTGAAGTTGAGCTCATTAAAGATGGGGGCGATCCCATTTGGGTGCACATCGAAGCTGCCTGTGACAATACAGATGAACAGGGCAAAGTTTGTCATGCTGCCTTGAGCGATATTACCAAGCGTAAGCAGGCAGAATTAAGACTGATCTACCTGAGCAGCCACGATGTGTTGACAGGCTTATATAACCGCAATTTTTTTATAGAAGAGATGGCGCGCCTCGAACGCGGACGGAGATTCCCTATTAGCATCGTGGTGTCGGATGTAGATCATCTCAAAGCAGTGAACGATCAACAGGGACATGCCGCCGGAGATGCCCTGCTCAGGCGCGTCGCGCAGGTCCTGACGGCTGCCTTCCGCGCTGACGATGTGATCGCACGCATCGGGGGGGATGAGTTTGCGGTTCTCCTGCCTCGCATTGGCAAAGTTGAAGCACAGGCTGCGGTAAAACGGATACAGACTGCTATCCGGGAGACTAATTCTGTTGAACTAAAAACACCGTTGCAACTCTCAGTCGGTGTAAGTACGGCTGAAGAACCAATGCCCCTTTCGGATATTCTCAAGGACGCAGATGCGAACATGTATCGTGAGAAACGAGGAAGAAATGGCCGATAAAAAAAATAACAGGAACGAAAGACCAGATCTTGCCGAACTGCACCGCCAGGCAGAAGCGAAGCTGGCGGAACGTAGAAAAAAAACCGGCCCTTTGCCTTCGATGGATACAGACATCCGGCGGCTGGTGCACGAACTGGAAGTGCATCAGATCGAATTGGAGATGCAGAACGAAGAGCTGATGCAGACCTGGGCGGAGCGAGAAGCGGTCCTAAAACAATACACTGACTTATACGATTTTGCTCCAATAGGGTACTTTACACTGGCGCGCGATGGCACGATCCGCATGGCTAATTTGACCGGGGCGAACCTGCTGGGCGTAGAACGCGGAAAGCTGATCGAGCGGCGTTTCGGGCAGTTTGTGATCGATGAGTATCGTACTGCGTTTATCGATTTTCTCGAAAGAGTATTTGAATGTAACGAGAAAGAAAGCTTCCAGGTTGAGCTGCGTAAGGAGGCTGGTGAAGCGTGCTGGGTGCAGATCGAAGCTGTTTGGCTGGATGATGAGCAGGAGTGTCGTGCTACGGTTGTAGAC
>JBAVJG010000241.1:0-4643 GCA_049687655.1 Anaerolineales bacterium
GGCGTACGCCGCTCGCACCCCTAAATTCGGGTAACCTTTAAATTTTCGTGAAATACTTATAGTAATTTCTTAAAAATGGAGAGGTAATTATGAAAAGTTTCAGTCGTGGCTGGTCTTTTCTGACGCAGGCCTGGCAAATGGCCTTCAAGGACAAAGACTTAATCATGCCGTCGATCTATGCACTCGGAGTGGGATTTGTTGTCTCCATCATTGGAATCATCCCTATTGTTGGCGCGTATTTGTTGTTCGGCGAATCGGGCATTGGACAGGTTCTGACGTTTGTGCTTGGCGCTCTGATGGTTTTCGTCAATTTTGTGGTCACATATATTTTTTCAGGTATGACCGCTTACCTGATCTTCGGGTATCTTTCCGAGGGCGATGGCCGCATGGACCATGCCTGGGCGATTGTACGCCGCGACTTCTTCGATATCCTGACTCTGGCGGCAGCTTCGACAGCGGTCAATATGATTAAAAGCCTGGCGAATAGACGCAACCAGCGCGGCGCCGGGAATATCCTGGCGGGTCTGGCGCGCTCGGCAGTTAGCTTAATAGAAGTGCTGTGGACGGAGGCCGCTTACCTGATCCTGCCTGCCATGGTGATCGATGATTTGAATCTAAAGGATGGCGTAAGGCGCGTTTGGGAGATCACACAGAATAATCTGTTGCTGATTGGTATCAGCACGGTTGGTGTGCGCGTTGTTACCGGGCTGATCGGGTTCGGGTTGGGCGCGATAGGCGCAGTCATTGGCTTTGGAATCGGTTATGGACTCATTTCTATAATGGGAACAGGCATAGCCGGGTTGGTGATCGGCATCGGCCTGGGCGCGATGATTTTCTTCATCTTCGTGTTGGTTGCCAGTGTCATCAGCGCCTACACCGGAACCGCCTATCACACCTGCCTGTATATCTGGGCGCGTGATGCTGAAAAGGCACAATCCTTAGGTCAACCCGTTCAAGTTTCAGCTCCGGCCCCTTTAGCCGCCGTATTGGGATAAACATCATGACAAAACCGCTAGGACCCCGCCGAGAAGTATTGACCTGGAGCGACGTCGACCGCCTGATCGACCATCTGATGCCACAATTTCGCCGCGAGTTTACCGCCATGGTGATGATCACGCGCGGCGGCATCATCCCGGGTGGCATGCTGGCCGAAGCGATGGACATCACCCACCTGTTGACTGCCGCCGTGGACTTCCCCAGCCAGGCCGAGCAGGAGCAAAACAAGTTGATGGTTTGGCCGGATTTCATCCAATTTCCACGTGACGACTTGCTGCGCGGACGCCCGACCCTTATTGTGGATGATGTATGGGGGTCCGGTCGTACTATCACGTCTGTGAAGAACCGCGTTTCCTCGGCAGGCGGCTTCCCGGAAACCTGCGTTTTCCACTTCAATCCCCATCGAAACCTGTTTGGCAAAGTCCGCCCGGATTATTACGCGGCTATCACCGATGCCTACATCATCTTCCCCTGGGAGATCGACCGTGGCCCGGATAAAGCCATTCTGGGCACCTTCCAACCTTAGCAATGCACATTCTGCGTGTTGATCCTTCTAAAAAGCTAGACTTGCTTCATAAGAATGAATACTTTGAAGGACTGGATGAAAGCTTGCTAAAGCAGGTCACCGCGCACATGCAATTGCGAGAGTATGATCGTGGCGAAGCCTTGTTTTGGGAAGGTGATCCCTGCGCGGGTCTGCATATCATCGAGCTAGGTTTTGTAAAGCTATATCGCCTCTCCCCGCAGGGCCGTCAGTACATCGTACGCGTTTTGCAGGAAGGCGATACCTGCAATGAAGTCCCAACATTTGATGGGGGCATAAACCCGGTCAATGTAGAGGCACTGGAGACCACGCGCGTATGGGTCATCCAGGCTGACATTTTGCGCGAACTGTTACCGAAGCATCCGGAGTTTGCACAGAAAGTCTTGAACAATTTTGCCCAAAACCTGCGCGGACTGGTGAGTATGGTCAGCGAAATGGCCTTTTACCAGGTCACGCACCGGCTGGCGCGTCTCATCAGCCAGCAATCTCTCGATGAGTTGAGCGGCTCACCCTGGACGCAGGAACAGCTTGCTGCCCGCCTTGGGACGGTTCGCGAAGTGGTAGCGCGCTCGCTCAAGGAACTGGAACGCAGCGGCGCGATTCAACTGGATAAACGCCGCATCGAAGTTTCGGACCCGGACGTGCTCGCGCAGTGGGCCCAACCGTGGAATTAAGATCGCTACTGCCGGCGGCGGGGATGCCGCCTAGAGCGTGTAATAAATCAGCCCGCCTAACGGCGGGCTGTCTATCTAATCCTTCACATATTCTTTCAATTTGGCCGTCTCATCCGGGTCGAGAAGCACCACGATCCCCAGGCTGGCAATGTCCGCAAATAGCAGCGGCGCCAGAATAGGCGCGCCACGGATGAAGCGCTCCCCCACAATGGCATTATTCACGGTCAGGTTACTCATGGCATGCAGCACTGCTCCGATCACCGCCACAATGATGATAACTACCATCGAGACGAAATAAACCCAGATGTCGCCGCGGTTGGGTTTATTGAAAAAACCGATGCCCAATGAGACCACCACGCCCAGGATTCCGGCGGCTGTCGGTATCCACAGCCAGGGGTTTTCGAAGTCCGTACGTGCATGGTCGAGCACGCTGCTGATAAGGGTTGCCAGCATGGCCATGCTGACCCAGAAAAAGTATCCGCGCGTTTTGCTATAGGGCAATTGCAACCGCCGCCCACCGAAAAGAACCAGCCTGCCGCTATCAACCGGTTGCTCGGCCCAGATGGCGCTCAGTCCCAGCACGCCGACCAGGGCAAACGTCAGTGGCGCAAGCACCGGCGGTGCCCAGATTGTCAGGCTGATACCAATTTGTTGTCCAGCCGGGGCCCCAGACAACACCGCGCGAGAGACATGGAAATAGGCACCTAACAATCCAACCAGGATACTGGCTAGAAACGTCGGGATGGAAATCCACATCGCCAGGGGGCGATTGCGTAAAGCCACAAATCCTGCAAATCCCAGGATTACACCTGCGATCACGCCAAAGATGATCGGAATCCACTCGTAGGGTACGATCGTCCCGCTAATGCTGTGCGCCAAATAGATTTCCACCGCCAGCATGAACTCGTTGAAGGCCACCATCAAGAGCATGATCTGGTCACGCGAGAGTGGAATTTTCAAGCGGCGCACAGCCGGGAGAATGGTCGCCAGATAATACATAACTGGCTCCCTAAGGTGTCGTTTCTGACGGGGCAGCGTCCAGCTTCTCTGCGGTGATCTCGCGCAATTCGGCCAGATCGCTCAACATCTCATAAGCGCCATGCCATTGAGTGTAATCCGCGCCCTGCATCCACATGCCGAACTTGGCCGTACGGCCCCAGTGGTGCCAGTTCTCGAAATAAGTGAAATCGATGGGCTCATCGAATGGGTCGGCGGTCAGCAGGCCCTCGTCTTTGAGCGGCTGGATAATCTCATCCGCTTCTACCACGCGCGCATTGATAGCTTCCACACCTTTATCAGCATCAGCATAGAATGCATCGATGAAATTCTTGTTGTGACATTCCATGCAGACGTTCTGCATGCGTACCATGTTATCCTGCCAGCCCGGGCGACGAGCGCTAACCTGAGCGGCCAGGAACCAAGTCAGACGGTCACCTACATCGTGCGTTGTGGAGGAACCGCCAAAGCCGCTCATGTGGCAGATAGCGCAGGTTGGGGCCGGGAAATCGACGGCGGATAGCGTACCAGGCTCCGCTTCCCAATTCCAGGAATCGCCCAGGGTTGCGTATGCAATCCCGTGCGCCGACTCTTGGTAAATCTCCCATTGCGGGTGATCGGGACCGATATGGCAGTTGTTACAGGTCTCGGGTTTGCGAGCCTGCTCCAGGCTGAACTCATGTCGCAGATGGCACTTCTGGCACTGTCCTACCGAACCATCCGCTGCTGGCTTACCGATATTGTGGCAACTCTCGCAGGCAAAACGGGTAATTTCCGGTCCTTCTAAGGCGAAGATCGCATTGCGGGCTTTACTCGGATCAAAGTTGCCTTCCGGCACAGCTTCAAACTGCGCCATCAGATCAGGCGACAGGTCTTTGCTGCCAAACACCGCCACATAAGATGGAATCCCATGCCGACTGTGCTCGAATTGGGCCACTTCCTGCCCGTGGCATTTTTCGCACATTGCTGTCGTCGGCGAACCAAGTACATACGTCCCTTCATGTTCTTCTGCACCCGGATAATCAGATTTCACCTCATGGCAATCCTGGCAGGCTACATCTGCGCCGGCCATGCTGCTGTGGCCGTATTGTTCCACAATCCCGGGCGTGGAATTGCGGTGGCAGGTCACACACTCATTATTACTGTTTTCCAGCACATTTACCCGTCCTACCTCCGACGGTTCTCCAGCGCTGCCAATGGCTTGCACTACCAGCGCCAGTCCCAACACAACAACGATCACCAGCAGCGCCACGATCAACAGGCGGCTGGCATTCCAGGGGGATTTTGCTTGCTCAGTCATAGGTACTCCTCTCTCAAACCCTCAGAACGTGAAAATCTGACAATCCACGCATATTATTAATCTTTAGGCTTACGCAGTCCGCAAAAAGGTGCCGGAAATAGGGGGTGCGAGTGCCGCTCGCACCCCCTATTTC
>JBAVJG010000242.1:0-3794 GCA_049687655.1 Anaerolineales bacterium
ATCCAAATGAGACCCTAAAGGTTTCAGCCCCTATACTTCGTTGCGGGGTGCTACGCGAAAACCTTTAGGGTC
This sequence comes from Anaerolineales bacterium, assembly GCA_049687655.1. Taxonomy (GTDB): domain Bacteria; phylum Chloroflexota; class Anaerolineae; order Anaerolineales; family Villigracilaceae; genus JAABUE01. The sequence goes on from JBAVJG010000242.1 coordinate 73, forward strand.
TAACCAAGAGGTGACAAATGACTCCAAAATATATATTCTTTACAGGCGGTGTAGTTTCGTCAGTTGGCAAAGGCGTGACTGCGGCAGCGTTGGGTTTGCTGCTCAAAGAACGCGGCTTCAAAGTTGCGGTTCAAAAGCTCGATCCGTACATCAACGTTGACCCCGGGACGATGAGCCCCTACCAACATGGCGAGGTTTATGTGTTGGATGATGGCGCGGAGACCGACCTTGACCTGGGTCATTACGAACGATTTATCGACATCAGGCTGGGGCGGGTCAGCAACTTCACAGCCGGGCAAGTATATGCCAAGGTCATCCAGAAAGAGCGGCACGGCGATTATCTGGGTGGCACCATCCAGGTAATTCCACACATCACAAACGAGATCAAGCGCCGGGTCGCGTTGGTTGCGAAGGAGACCGGAGCCGAAATCGTGCTGGTGGAAATCGGCGGCACTGTCGGTGACATCGAGTCACAGCCTTTTATGGAGTCCCTGCGACAATTGCGCAACGAGGTTGGGCGCGAAAACGTTTTCTTCATTCATGTCACCTGGCTGCCCTACATCGGCGCGACCGGTGAGATCAAGACCAAACCCACTCAGCATTCCGTGGCTGCATTACGCTCGATCGGTATCTCGCCCAATATGATCATCGCTCGCTGTGACCACCCTATCGAAGACGGGATTTGCGATAAGATCGCTCTGTTCTGCGATGTGGAAAAAGAGGCTGTTATCCCCATGATAACGACAGATGTACTTTATGAGGTTCCACTCCTGGTGGAGGAAGCAGGTGTGGCTGACTTTGTGGTCAATAGCCTGAACCTGAAATCCACTCAAACACCTGATTGGAAACCCTGGAGGAAGCTGGTCAGGGAAGTGCGCGCGCCAAAGCCAACGGTCAAGGTTGCGCTGGTGGGTAAATATGTTGAACTGCACGACGCCTATATGTCGGTGCGAGAAGCGCTCAAACACGCCGCCCTGGCGCAGGGTGTGGAGGTAGAGATCGGCTGGGTGCACTCCGCCGATTTGGAAAAGAACAGGGGCTGGGAGATCATCCAAAACGCGGACGCTATCCTGGTACCTGGCGGCTTCGGCTCGCGCGGCATCGAAGGTAAGGTCATGGCTGCCCGTTACGCACGCGAGAAAAAGGTGCCTTATCTGGGCCTGTGCCTGGGGATGCAGGTCATGTGCATTGAGTTCGCCCGTAACATGCTCGATCATGAAGACGCCAACTCATCCGAATTCGATCGCGGGACGGAAGCACCTGTCATCGACCTTATGCTGGAACAACGCTCCATCACCGATATGGGCGGCACCATGCGCCTCGGATTGTATCCCTGTCAGCTCCAAAAAGGGACAAAGGCTGCTAATGCCTATAGCGTTTCCAATGTGGATGAGCGTCATCGTCACCGCTTCGAATTTAACAACAACTTCAAGGCCGAGTTCGAGAAAGCCGGGATGGCTTTCTCTGGTATGTCGCCAGATGGTAAGCTGGTGGAAATCGCAGAAATTGTCGACCACCCCTACATGGTCGGAAGCCAATTCCACCCGGAGTTTTTATCACGACCTATGCGGCCGCATCCGCTTTTTGTGGGGTTGCTCAAGGCAGCGAAAGAACGAAGTAAAAAGAAGAAATAACTCCCCTATCACTCAACCCATATCAGCATAGTGTGTAAAACCATTGGGTTGATTTCTATTAACAGGACTTACGCACATTGCGAAGAGATACCGAAAATAAGGGGGGGGCGTGCGCAGCACGCCCCCCCCGTATTTTCGGGCTTCCTCCGTATTCTTGCGTAACTCCTGAATTTACTGTATTGACTCTTCCAACGATTTTTTGACATTTTATTAATCCTAATCATACATCGCGCAATTACAATACTTACAATAACCTTAATCGCATTGGAGGGTCCTTATGAACCTCGATAAATATACCCAGAAATCCCAGGAAGCCATCCTGGCCGCCCAACGGCTGGCACAGGATCATAATCATCAAAGCATTGAACCAATCCATTTGTTGCTGGCTTTGCTCCAGCAGGACCAGGGTGTTGTCCCCGCAATCGTGACTAAAGTGGCTGGCTCGCCCCTGGCATTACGGGATGAATTGCAAAATGACCTGGATAAGCGCCCGAAGATCAGCGGCGCGAACATGGACGTGGGCCTGTCTCGTCCCGCCGCGGACGCGCTCCAGGCTGCAGAACGCTACGCCAAGGGCATGCAGGACGATTACGTCTCAACCGAGCACATTCTGCTCGGGCTGACGGATTCCCCTGAAGGTAAACGCCTGTCGCAGTATGGCCTTACCAAGGACGCTGTTTTGTCCGCACTCAAGACCGTGCGCGGCTCGCAGCGCGTCACGTCTGAAAATCCCGAGAGCACCTATCAATCGCTCGAAAAATATGGGCGCGATATGACCGCACTGGCCCGCCGGGGCAAACTCGATCCGGTCATCGGCCGGGATGAGGAAATCCGCCGCGTGGTGCAGATCCTGTCGCGGCGTACCAAGAACAATCCCGCCCTGATCGGCGAACCCGGCGTAGGCAAGACGGCTATTGCCGAGGGACTGGCGCAACGTATCGTCAACGGAGACGTGCCTGAGGGTCTGAAAAAGAAGCGCCTGGTCCAGCTCGATATCAGTGCACTGATCGCTGGGGCTAAGTTCCGGGGCGAGTTCGAGGAACGTCTCAAAGCGGTCCTGAAAGAGATCACCGATTCAGCCGGCGAAATCCTGCTGTTCGTGGACGAGATGCATACTGTCGTTGGCGCGGGGAAGGCTGAGGGCGCGATGGATGCGGGCAATATGCTCAAACCCATGCTGGCGCGCGGCGAACTGCACATGATCGGCGCCACCACGCTGGACGAGTATCGCAAGTACATCGAGAAAGACCCGGCTTTGGAGCGCCGCTTTCAACCGGTACTGGTCAAAGAGCCGAGCGTGGAAGATACCATCAGCATCCTGCGCGGTCTGAAAGAACGCTACGAAGTCCATCACGGCGTGCGAATAACCGACTCAGCGGTAATCGCTGCGGCGACGCTCTCGAATCGCTACATCGTGGACCGGCATCTGCCCGACAAGGCCATTGACCTGATCGACGAAGCCGCCGCCCGCCTGCGCACCGAGATCGATTCCAAACCACAGGCGCTGGACGAAGTCGACCGCGCCATTATGCAGATCGAGATCGAGCGCGAAGCCTTGAAAAAGGAAAAAGACAAGGCCTCCAAAGAGCGCCTGGCTCGTCTGGATAAAGAACTGGCAGATTTGAAAGAGAGTTCCAAGGAACTGCACACCCGTTGGGAAACCGAGAAATCGGCTATCCAGGGGCTACAGGGTACCAAGGAGCAGATCGAACAGACCCGTACCGAGATCGAACGCGCCGAGCGCGCCAACGACCTTGAGAAGGTTGCCCGCCTGCGCTATGGAACTTTACGCGAACTTGAAGCCAAGCTGGCCGAAGGCGAGCAGCGTATCAAACAATTGCAAGGTGATAACGCCTTGCTCAAGGAAGAAGTGGACGCTGAAGAGATCGCCTCCATCGTAGCCCGCTGGACAGGTATCCCTGTTTCACGACTGCTCGAAGGTGAAACTGAGAAGCTGATTCACATGGAAGAACGTCTACACCAGCGCGTTATCGGCCAGGAAGAAGCCGTCAAGGTTGTGTCGAACGCTGTACGGCGCGCCCGTGCCGGTCTGCAAGACCCCGACCGGCCACTGGGATCGTTCATCTT
>JBAVJG010000243.1:0-6013 GCA_049687655.1 Anaerolineales bacterium
ATGCTCTCTTCTGTTTGAAATATGTTTATAATTTACGCAGTTCGTGGAAAGATACCGAAAATAAGGGGTGCGGGTGTTCACCCGCACCCCTTATTTTCGGGCTACTCCAATTCAATTGCGTAACTCCTAATATTTTTTGCTCGTACTTTGCTTACGATAGCATGAAGTCAGATTTTTGTTTATGTATCGGGACACACGACCAGGGTATAGACTTGGGTATATCTTCATCAAGCTGATAACATAACGGAATAAAAATTGGGTTTATGATGTCCAAATAGAACGGGAGCAGTTATGGGGTGGCAAGAACGCTGACGTCAGCGAAGATAGAGGCGCTATCAGGGAAAACCCTGAAGGTAAGGTGGATGGTTCCCCATTGTTGCACATCCTGTGTATGGGTATAGTTAATTGGATAAGTAGATAAATATCCAGGGGCAGTGAGAAAATTTTTAATCAGGACGGTTACATAATATGAGCAACCAGGTAAATGAAGATTTTGAAAGAGCATATATTATTGAGACAAGAGATTTAACGAAAAGTTTCGGGGATGAAGTGGCTGTAGAATCCATGAACATGGATATACCCGAGGGAGCCATTTTCGGATTTATTGGCCCCAGTGGTTGTGGAAAAACCACAACTATTCGTTTAATGACAGGAATTTATCACCCGACATCTGGCGATGTGAGTGTCCTGGGAAAAACTCCTGCAAACTTTTCAAATTCAGACCGGGAGAAAATGGGATATTTGATCCAGCAGCATGTCCTATATCCGGATCTCACCGTGTGGGAAAATCTCAATTTTGCTGCTTCTCTTTACGGGGTTACTGTTTTTCGAAAAAAACTTCTGAACAATTTGCTTGATTTTGTAGAATTATCAGACCATAAAAATAAAGTATCGAAGGCGCTATCTGGAGGTATGAATAGAAGGTTGAGTCTGGCCACCGCGCTGGTACACAATCCGCAATTGCTTTTCCTGGATGAGCCGACTGCCGGGATCGACCCTATTTTGCGCCGTAAATTTTGGGATTATTTCAAGGAACTTCAGGCAGATGGCCGTACCCTGGTCGTAACCACTCAATATGTTGGGGAAGCGGCATACTGTGACCTGGTTGGTGTGATGGTCAATGGAAAATTGTTGTTGGTTGACTCTCCTGAAGGTTTGCGCAGGCGGGCATATGGTGGTGAGATCGTTGGCATTGCTACTAATGAAATCATCGGATACGAACACCGTACGCATTTTGAAAACCTGCCTTTTACAAAAGGAAAAGTATCTATTATCAACGACCGGGAGATCGAAATTATTGTAAATGAGGCAAATGAAGCTATCCCTAAATTAATTGAAAGTTGTCGGCAGGAAGGATTGAGTGTACGAAAGATCGACAAGAAAACACCTCCATTCGATGATGTGTTCGTGCGGTTGATAGAAATGCAGGTGGAAAATGCATAAATTGTTTAAGCCTATCATCCGAATCTTTTCTTTTCCTAAAAAAGAATTAAGCGAAATTTTTCGTCAACCTAGATTGATCCTCACTCTGATTTTGGGGCCTTTTCTGATCATTTTGTTATTTGGTCTAAGCTATCCGAAGCAAGGTCGTTCATTACGGACGACCTTCGTTCTGGACGATCAAAGCCCGTTAGCGGATGAAGTGGAGACAATTGCGAAATCAATCGGCGGATCGATTATTTATCAGGGTATTGAAACTGATAAAGATGTTGCGTTAGCAGGACTGGCTTTGGGACAATCTGATATGGTGGTTGTTGTGCCAGAAAATCCATTGGATAAAATCCGTAACGATGAACAAGCTAAATTGATCATCTACCATAATGAGGTGGATCCATTTCAAGTTGCGTATATCCGTTCTGCGGGAAGAATCTATACGGATGAAGTAAACCGACGAATATTAGCTGCCTTGACAGAACAGGGACAGGAAGGCGTTGAAGAAAATCTCTCTAAACTGGATGAAAGCCTTTCTGATTTTAACTCCCTGGATTCAACTGTTCTGGTGAGTCCATTTATCTCTGAACTTTCCGGGCTTTCTGAGGTGCAATTCACCCCCGTTGGCTTTTTGACCCCGGCTGTTATTATCCTGTTACTTCAACACCTTTCAGTAACGTTTGCAGCTATGTCAATTGTACGTGAACGAGTTTCGGGGATTATGGAGTTATTCCGGGCAGCGCCTCTAACAGCTATAGAAACATTGCTTGGCAAGTATACAAGTTATATGATTTTCGGTGTCTTGATCGCTGCACTACTCACAGCACTAGTTGTCTGGGGGCTTGGCGTCCCTATGCTGGGCAATTGGACTGACTTTATCCTCGCCATGGTCGCTGTGCTATTCGCCTCCCTGGGGGTAGGTTTTATGATTTCCCTGATCTCAGAAACCGAAATCCAGGCGGTTCAATATTCGATGTTGTTCTTGTTAGCGAGTATATTCTTCAGTGGCTTCTTTCTTGACTTACGTTTGATGTGGGATCCGATCAAGATTCTTGCGTGGTCCTTGCCTGCTACATATGGGATTCGAATGTTGCAGGATGTTATGTTGCGTGGGTATCCTTTGCATTTGCTCATATTTGGGGGAATAACAGCTATCGGCGTTATACTTTTTTTGATCGACTGGATACTCCTCAGAAGAAAAATGAATAGTTAGTATTGTTCCCCCATCCTTCGGTGAGTACAGTGTAAGTTGTCTTGGAGTCCCTGTAGATTGAAAAGTAAGCGCGGCAATTACTTCTTGTTCAGTATCCCAACAAATAAGAAATGTGCGACAGAACGTATACAAACCGACTGACTAATTTGCCAGTCGGTTTGTATTTATGGTGCTGTAAACCTTATGAAGCCTTGTCCGCTTAATACCTTTGCATATAAGAAATTGCTTGTCTGACAAGCTGATATAACTGATTGACATATTGCATTGGCTCGGAGGCGGCAGGGCCTTTTATATCTTTGCGTACCCTGGATAATTGCTTTTTGAGTTGGTAAGCTTCTTGTAATTCTAAAGAATATCTCCTCTGCGCTAAAAGTGGATAAAGTTCTCGCAAAACAATTTGCGCTGCAACGGCGAGAGGGAGAGCCAATAATATCCCTATAAAACCAAAGGCCTCTGCCAGGATAATGACGAACAAGACAATCAACAATGAATTTTTTGATTGTTGATTTAACCGTGGTTCGATGAAATTTTTCAATAATAATAATACGATCATTGCGAATAAAATGGAAAACAACCCTTTTATCGATAAAAAGCTTCCTCCAAAAACTAACAGCGGGAGGACGGCAAGGAATACTCCAAACCAAGGGATAAGCCTGGCTATTGCTCCCCATAACCCAAGAAGTACAGGATACCTTAACCCAATCATCCAATATCCTAAACCCAGAATCAATCCGGCTAACGTGCTCTGGATAATTTCACTTCCAAGATATGATCCTACTCCTTTTTCAATCGAACGCCAGATATGAAGTGCTTTTGCTCGCATGTCAACAGGGAATAAGTTGACGCTAATCCGTTCAAACCTCAATTGATCTGCGCTCCAATAGATACTTAAGACCAGGATGATTGCGAAGTATCCAAAGATGGAAAAGAGTTCCTGCCCCGGCCAGCCATTTACTATCAGTATGTTCATCCCTTCCTCGCTGATCAAAGCGCTGGACAATTCAGTGGAAGATGGAAGTTGCTCCCCTACTGTCTGTCGAAATGAGGAGGGATCATTCGGCCAATGGGTTTTTATACGCTCATAGCTGACGACAAAGTCATCCGTAGCCTTTTGTATGTCTTCAAGTAAGAATTGACCGCCTACCAGGACAAAAATCAAGATCACGGCGGTGATCCCAGAATAGACCAATCCTAAAGCAATTCGTTTGGATTTTATCTTTCCGGCGATTCGATTTATTAATGGCTTTAGCGCCGAAGAAACCACCAGGGATAACGCAAATAAAATGATCGAAATGCTGAATTGCCACAACAAAATCAATATTAGTAGCGTGATTGCGATCACTCCTATATACCAGACAACTCTTTTCATTGCTCTTTTTCCTCGATGTTTATTTCATTTAGAAGTCGATTGAGATCTTGAGCAATCGAGATAATCTCCTCACGGATATTTTCAGGCGCTTTGGGTAAAGTAGGGTTGCTTGAAAATGAAGCTTCTGTTATGGCCTGGTTCAATGCCTGGCTTTTTTGAAGCAGTGTTGGAATTTCTAAAACAAGTGGTTGCGAATCCTGATCAGATGATCCGTTTGTGGAGCGTATGGTGCGTTCGAGGATCAACTGAATGATGGCTGCTAATGGCAAAGCCAGAAGCGCGCCCGGGAATCCAAAGACGGAACTGAATGTGATCAGGGATAACAAAATAAGGATTGGATTTACCCCCATCGAAGATTTCATAATCCGCGGAACCAACCATATGTTTTCCATCATTTGGATGACTCCGGTTGCAACCAACACCCAGATTGCTTTACCAGGTTCAACAGATAAGGCTACTAATAGGGCAGGAATCGCACCTAATGCAGGCCCAAAAACGGGGACCATTTCCATAATCCCGGCGATAATCGCCAGTACCAGTGTGTAAGGCAGGCCAATCAGTACGTAGGCGATAAATGCAGCCAACCCCACTACGAGTGAGAGGATCGCTTGTCCTCGAACATACCCCCCGATTTTAGCCTCCACCAATTGAATAAACTCGCGAGCGTCCTTTCTTCGGTTGCGCGGAAATAGATTGAGCAGGCTCCTAAAGATGAAATTACTCTCTTGTGTCCAATAATAGGCCAGCAAAAAAACAGCCAGGATACTTAGGATACCCCTTCCAACCTGGCCGGCGTATCGAAAGGTTTGACTTACTTGATCGATCACCTCTTCAGCGGATGGATTGCTGTTTCCCAGAAAAATAAAATTAACTGGAATACTCCTCCCAATATTCCTCAATAAGAGATAACCAGAGTTCAACAAGCCTTTTCGAAACTCTGATTGGTATGTGGGCAAATTCAGGGTCAGCTGGGTTGTTTGATCCACAATCAATGGGACAATCAAGGCCAGAAAACCAAAAAGGAACGTGGCTATAGCGAGGTATATGACCAGAATCCCGGCGGGTCGAGTCAGTCCGCGCCTGTATAACCATTCTACAGCCGGACGCATGGTTGTCCCGACCACTATAGCAATGAAAAACAAAAATACTACGACCCGGAATCGGAATAACAACCAAAGGGACAAAAAAACGCAGACCACAAAGAGGGTTGCAATAACTACCTGCTTTGTGGTCCACAAATTTTTGGTTTCTATGGAATCAGACTTCATGGTTCCTGTCGAATGATAGTACCTGCCTCGTCAGCTCGGAATCTGTATTCCTGACCGTCAATGCTAATGGCAACAAACCATCCTGGTGTAACTACCTGTGCGCAGGATTCATCTGGTTCGCCCAGACCCAGACAACTATCTGACCAGTCTCTTTGCTCAACCGTTTCAATTTGAATCTGGTCTAAGGAAATCCCAAGAACTTCACTGATTTGGTTTTGGATTTCTACCATGACCTCGGGGGGCAATAAGTCTTCGGGTAAAGCGGGAGCCTCCACTGTGGCCGGGAGTTGTGTATTCAGGTTGCAGGCGGCTAGTAAGAAAACCGTCAGAATGGAAACCACTATTATCTTTCTAAGAACCATATCGTTTCTCCTGTCCGGATAATTCTAGACATATCCTAACAGCCAGGCAATGAGTAGTACCAGCAAGAGGAACCCGAGGATCCCGCTTCCTGTGTATCCCCAGCGTCGGCTGTGTGGCCAGACCGGAAGTGCGCCTAGAAGCAACAGAATTAAGACGATAGTTAAAATTGTACCCATTTTATTCTCCTTTTCATAACGCTAAACGCATTATGACTAAACGGCTTTTTTACATTCATCCATGCTGACTGAAGACAAAAGATCTACTTCAACACGGTTTTAAACTTGTTTTTCAGGTTGCCCGATCATTTAATCCTGGTCAGGTTATTATTCTCCAGGAATTCATCAACCTCATTCTCAGCTTTTTCCCGAG
>JBAVJG010000244.1:0-6665 GCA_049687655.1 Anaerolineales bacterium
GCTGCAGGCGGCTGGCTACAGGACTGGCCTGTACACTTCCCCGCATTTGCAGGATTATGCGGAACGTATCCAGGTGGATGGGCAACCCATCCCGCACGAAGATTTGGCTGCACTGGTGGAAGAAATAAAACCCGCCGTGGCGCGTGTCCCGTACCTGACCACCTTCGAGATCACCACCGCGCTGGGTTTCCTGTACTTTGCCCGCCAGGGCTGTGACGCGGCTGTTATCGAGGTTGGTCTTGGCGGGCGTCTGGACGCCACTAACATCGTCACGCCGCGCGTCTCGGTCATTACCTCGCTCTCCCTCGACCATACCCTTGTCCTGGGTGACACGCTGGCGGATATCGCGGGTGAGAAAGCCGGCATCATCAAGCCTGGTGTGCCGGTGGTTTCATCCTCGCAAAAGGATGATGCGCTAAAGGTGCTGGTCAAGATTGCGGAGGAACGTGATTGTAGTTTCACTCTTATTGGGCGGGATGTGAAGTTTGAAGCTCTGTCTCATTCCATCGATGGACAAACGCTTCAACTTTCAACCTTCAGCCTGGAGCCGATAGAGCTAACAATTCCACTCCTGGGCAGCCATCAAGTCGAGAACGCAGCAGTAGCGTATGCGGCGCTCAAAACCAGCGGACTGGACGTACCGGACGAAGCTATCCAGCAGGGATTCAAATCTGCCAAATGGCGCTCGCGCTTCGAGATCGCACGCCGTGAGCCACCGATCATCTTTGAGTCCGCGCACAACCAGGATTCGTTCGCACGCATGTACCAGACATTGGAAACCTACTTTCCCGGGAGACAGGTGTATCTCATCCTGGGTGCCTCCGAGGACAAGAATCTGGCGGGTATGTTCGAAGAGATGAAACCCAAGATCAAGAAGCTGATTGTTACGCGTGCCGACCATCCACGGGCGCTGGAACCGGAGAAAATCTGTCAGGCGGCGGAGCAGATTGGGGTGGAGTCTGAAGCGGTGGAACCCGTTGAGGCGGCCTTCCAGCGTGCGCTGCAATTATCCAAAAAAGATGGTAGCATTGTCTTGTCAGCCGGTTCCATGTTTGTCACCGCAGAAGTCATGAATGCATGGGACAAAATGAAGATGTAGGGGCGATTCGCGAATCGCTCCCACGGGAATGGTAAATGAACAACGATAACGACTGGAACGAAGAAGAAGATAATTTCAACCTGGCACTTTCGCAGCGCACCGAGGAACTCTACCGCATCCCGACCATGGTGCCGGATGCGGATGGGTTGATCACGGCCTTTGTCCTGCCACTGCGCGACCTGGTCATTTTCCCGCGTATGGTTTCGCCGATATTCGTTGGACGTGAAGCCTCACTGCTGGCCGTGCAGGAAGCGCAGATGAATAGCCAGACCGTGGTCGGCTTGACCCAGAGTGACCCTGAAAATGACGAGCCAGGCGGGGACGACTTCCTGAGCCTGGGCGTTGAAATGGCGGTGGGACGCCTTCTGCAAATGCCGGACGGCGCGCACTCTGCGCTGGTGCAGGGACGTCGCCGGGTGGAGATCGTGGAATTCGTGCGCACCAAGCCGTACATCCAGGTGCGTGCCCGCCCGATCTACGAGACACAAACCCCGGACCGCGAAGTGCAGGCACTGATGCGCTCGGCGGTGGACCTGTTCGAGCGCTGCGTGCAACTGGACCGTTCGATCCCCGAAGAAGCACACTTGTTTGCCCTGAACATCTCCGAACCGGCCTGGCTGGCAGATATGATTGCTACCGCGTTATCGTTAAATTACGTTGAGAAGCAGAACCTGCTGCTGATGACCGAACCGGCCAAACGTTTGCAGCGCATCAACAACCTATTGGCCCAAGAAGTGGACGTGCTCGAGCTGGAGGACGAAATCCATAACCGCGTGCAGTCCGAAGTGGACCGCAGCCAGCGCGAGTTCTATCTGCGCGAACAGATGAAGGCCATCCAGACTGAACTGGGTGAAGGCGATATCTGGTCGCGTGATGTCAACGAACTCAGACACAAAGTAGAGAAAGCGGAACTGCCAGACGAACCCAAGCTGGTGGCGCTCAAGGAAATCGAGCGGCTGACCCAGATGCCGCCCATGGCGCCGGAAGTAGGCATTATCCGCACTTATGTGGACTGGATCGTCGAACTACCCTGGACGAAACGGAGTGCAGACAACCTGAATGTCAAGCATGCCGGCAAGGTCCTGGAGCGCGACCATTACGGTTTGAAGAAGGCTAAGGAACGCATCCTGGAATATATTGCTGTGCGCTCGCTCAAACCTAAAAAGGAACGCCAGCCGATCCTGTGCTTTGTCGGCCCGCCTGGCACGGGCAAGACCTCGTTAGGACGTTCGATTGCTGAAGCCTTGGGGCGCGAGTTCGTGCGGGTCTCGTTAGGAGGCGTGCGTGACGAGGCCGAGATCCGCGGCCATCGCCGCACATATATCGGCGCGTTGCCCGGGCGCATCCTGCAAACTATGAAACGCGCCGGGACAGCCAATCCGCTCTTTATGCTGGACGAGATCGACAAGCTGGGTTCCGACTTCCGCGGTGATCCCTCGTCTGCCCTGCTGGAAGTGCTCGATCCCGAGCAAAACTTCGACTTCAGTGACCACTATTTGGAAATGCCCTTTGACCTGGCGAAAGTCATGTTCGTGACCACGGCCAATTCGCTGGGACCCATCCCCTCCGCGCTGCTCGACCGTATGGAAGTGATCGAGTTCCCTGGCTACATCGAAGAAGAAAAGCTGGAGATCGCCAATCGCTACCTGATCCCACGCCAGATTGAAGAGAACGGTGTTGAGGACATCAATTTGCAATTCGAATTGGACGGGTTGAAAAAACTCATCCGCGAATATACCTATGAGGCGGGTGTCCGCAACCTGGAACGCGAGATCGGGCGAATCTGCCGTAAAGTCGCGCGTCTGAAAGCCGAAGGAAAGAAGTATCCAAATGTCATCACGCCGCGTGTGGTTGAGAAGTTCCTTGGTCCACAGCAGTATTTTGCAACCGAAGCGGAGCGAGAGGATGAGGTCGGTGTGGTGCAATCTTTGGCCTGGACGGAAAATGGCGGCGAGATCATGCCGGTCGAAGTGGCTGTGCTGGAGGGCAAGGGCGGCTTGCAGATGACCGGTCAGATGGGCGACGTGATGCAGGAGTCCGTACAGGCTGCATTGACCTACGTCAAATCACGTGCCTCGCTCTTCGATATCGATATTGATGTTTTCGACCGCATGGACATCCACGTGCACATGCCGGAGGGCGCTATCCCCAAGGACGGTCCCTCGGCCGGCATCACGATGGCAACTGCCATGCTCTCTGCGCTGACTGGCCGCCCGGCCTATCGTGATGTCGCTATGACAGGCGAGATTACCCTGCGCGGGCGCGTGCTGCCGATTGGCGGTGTGCGCGAAAAAGTGCTGGCTGCCCATCGAGCCGGGATCAAAGTCGTCTTGCTGCCCGAAAAGAACATGAAGGACCTGGTTGATGTGCCAAAAGCCGCGCGATCCGAGCTCAAGATCATCCCGATCACGCATGAGGATCAAGTGCTGGAGGTAGCGCTCTCGCCGGAAGTGGTCTTGGAACCACCCCGTCCGCGTAGAAGGCCGGATGAACAGGATGAGGTCGAGGACGAATAGATGGCGGTCTCGCTCAAAAACAAGGTTGTTCTTATCACAGGCGCTTCGTCCGGCTTCGGCAAGGACGCGGCGCATCTTTTTGCCAGAGAAGGCGCGCGAGTTGTTCTGGCTGCCCGCCGTCTCGATCGTTTACAGTTGCTGGCAAATGAGATACACAAGACCGGTGGAGAAGCCTTTGCTGTTCCTGTAGATGTCAGCCAACTCACAGAGATCAACCTGATGGTGCGCACAGTCATAGAGATATACGAGCGTATCGACATCTTATTCAATAACGCGGGCTTCGGGCGTCTGAATTGGCTGGAGGAGCTCGCGCCTAAACGTGACATCGAAACGCAGATACAGGTCAACCTGACCGGGCAGATTCAAGTCACACGTGCAGTCCTCCCGCACATGCTCAAACGCCGTTCCGGTCACATCATCAACATGTCGTCGATTGCCGGCTGGCTGGCGGTTCCCTCCTACACCGTCTATGCTGCCACCAAGCATGGATTGCGTGGTTTTACGACCGCTCTGCGTCGTGAAGTAGCGCCCTTTGACATCAAGGTATCCGGTATCTATCCCGGCCCGGCGCGCACCGAGTTCGGCTGGAGTAAGAGCGCCACAAATAGAAGCAGACCAAAATGGTTCGACATGTTCTTTATACCGGCTGAGGATGTCTCTTACCGTGTCTTACAACTTGCCAAGCATCCGCGCCGGACAGTATTCATCCCATGGTGGTTCGGACTGATCGCCTGGGGAGATACCCATTTTCCCGGTATTGCAGACTGGATCATCCGGACGGCTTACACCGAGCAATACCATAGCCTGGAGAAAAAATCATGACTACTACCCGATTGGAAAAACTCAACGCTTCTCTCCGGACCTCGGATCTGGATGCCGTTGCCCTCAACCCTGGTCCCACCCTGACGTATCTGACCGGTGCGCACTTCCACCTGATGGAGCGCCCGGTCGTCTTACTGGTTGCGCAGGGACAGGCGCCGGCGCTTGTTTTGCCCGAACTGGAAATGCTCAAAGTCGAACAGATGCCGTATCCGGTACAGGCTTTCCCGTATGAGGAAAACCCGTCAGAGTGGGAGTCTGCTTTTCGGAAGGCAACGCAGGCTCTCGGTCTGGATGGGAAGCGCATCGGCGTCGAGACGGAACGTATGCGTCTGCTGGAATATAACTTCCTCCGTGCTGGAGCGCCGTCCGCTGAATATCCAGACGCAAGCGAAACCCTGGGTTCGTTACGTTTAAGGAAAGAGCAGTCCGAGATTGATAATATGCGTCGAGCCGTCGAGGTGGCGCAAGCCGCCCTTGAAGCGGCCCTCCCGCAGATCAAGATTGGAATGACCGAAAGAGAATTTGCGGCCGAGTTGGTCGTGCAATTGTTGCGCCAAGGCTCTGACGCGGGTTTGCCCTTTACGCCCATCGTCTCCGGCGGACCGAACTCGGCCAACCCGCATGCCAGTCCAACGGACCGGAAGTTACAGGCCGGGGATTTGCTGGTCATCGACTACGGCGCTGCCGCAAATGACTATGTTTCCGATATCACGCGTACCTTTGCGGTGGGGGAGGTGCAGGCCGAATACGATAAGATCCACAAGGTTGTGCAGGAAGCCAATGCCGCCGGACGCGCTGCTGGCAAACCGGGACTCCCCTGTGCGGACGTAGATAAGGCCGCGCGTGCGGTGATCGAGGGCGCCGGATATGGCAAATATTTCACGCACCGCACCGGGCATGGCATCGGCATGGAAGGCCACGAGGGACCCTACATGCGCGGCGACAACATGCAGCTCCTGGAACCGGGCATGGCCTACACCGTCGAGCCGGGGATTTACCTGCCCGGACGTAACGGCGTGCGCGTGGAAGATGATGTAGTTGTGACGGAGACGGGTTCGGAGAGCCTGACAACCCTGCCGCGAGAGATGCGTGTGGTGGGATGAAATTTAGCCACGGATTATACGGATTTATACTGATTGGTTAGGGATATAGTATGACGGAGTTGCTATACAAAAAATTGACCTATTCTGTCATTGGCGCAGCGATGGAGGTACATCGACAATTGGGTTCTGGTTTTCTGGAAGCAGTTTATCAGAAGGCACTGGCTCATGAAATTCGAAAGCAAACAATCCCTTTTGAGGAACAAGTTCATTTACCAATCACATATAAAGGTGAACTGATTGGTGATTATATTGCAGATTTTGTTGTGGACAGCAAGCTTATTGTTGAGATTAAAGCAGTGTCAAGACTCAATTCCGCTCATCAGGCACAAGCCATGTGCTATTTAGCAGCAACTGGCCTTCGACTCGCTCTTCTCTTGAATTTTGGTGCAGGCTCTTTAGAACACCGTAGAGTTATCAAGTAAAAAAGACAAAATCCGTGACATTTCGTGAAATCCGTGGCAAAAACGTTTCTCTTGAAATACAAAGAGCCACGCCTGACCAGGCTGAGGCCCTGACTCAAATCGCCTTCGCTGCTAAGCGTCATTGGGGTTACCCTGAGCGTTGGATTCAAATCTGGTCACCAATTCTTACTATTACCCCAGAGTTTATTGAGCAGAATGAAACCCATGTAGCCTATCTGGGCAAGGCACCAGCGGGGTTTTGCGCTATCTCCATCGAAAAAGAAAAGGCAAGTGTGGAACATCTGTGGGTATCGCCAAATTACATGGGGAAGGGAATCGGCGCAGAATTGTTCAGGCACATGCTTTCAAGGTGCAAAGAGTTGGGAGCGCGGATTCTCGAAATCGAATCTGACCCCAACGCGCAGGGTTTTTACGAGCGCATGGGTGCGAAACAGGTGGGACAGGTTGTCGGGGATGTGGACGGCCAACCGCGTATATTGCCGCTTTTGGAGATTAATTTATGACCTCTTATTGCCAGTATGTTCTCGAACATCCCGAAGACGAATTCAACAAACGCTACCATGATACCGAGTATGGATTCCCCATTCAGGATGACAATCTTCTCTTCGAGCGTCTGATCCTTGAGATCAATCAGGCCGGATTATCGTGGATCACCATTCTCAAGAAAGCAGATAACTTCCGCCGCGCGTATGATAGCTTCGAC
>JBAVJG010000245.1:0-3583 GCA_049687655.1 Anaerolineales bacterium
GTCAGCAAAGGATTCCCGATCGTGTTCGTGGCCGGGCCGCAGGACATCCCGCTCATCATCAGTGGGGTCAATGAGGTCAAGGTGCGCGGCGCGCGCACCATCGTCATCGGTCAGGAAGATGCTCGCCTGCGCGCCAACGCGGATGATCTGATCGTCATCCCCGATTCTGAACCGTATGTCAACGCGCTGCTGGCGGTCTTGCCGCTGCAATTGCTTTCATATCATATGTCCGTCATGCGAGGCTACGATCCCGATTTCCCGAGAAATTTGTCAAAGACACTGACGGTGGATTAGTGATACAATTTTTATATGACTGATACTCAGCAATTGCTAAAAAAACATCGCAAGGAAATATTGGAACTTGCTTCCAAACATGGCGCGACAAAAATTCGCGTCTTTGGATCAGTTGCACGCGGCGATGCACATCCTGATAGCGATATAGATTTTCTGGTCAATCTTGAGGCAGGGCGTAGCCTGATGGATTTGGCACGATTGTTGCGTGAGTTGCAAACCTTACTGGGGCGGGAAGTAGATGTAGTAACGGAAGCAGGTCTACGCTCGCGTATCCGTCCGCAAGTGCTCAAGGATGCCCGTGAGATATGAGAAGCGAACGGGAACGCCTGTTGGATATATTGGAAGCCATCGAAAGGATAGAGAAATACGCTTTGCAAGGTAAGGAAACCTTTGAACAGGATGAGTTGATTCAAAACTGGATGGTCAGTCACATCACAATGATCGGTGAAGCCTGTCATTCTCTACCCGATGAATTCCAAGCACGTTATGCAGAAGTACCCTGGACCGATATCATCGGTATGCGAAACATTCTTGTTCATCACTATTTTGGCATTGACCTGAATGCGGTCTGGTCAGTGGTAGAAAACGATATACCAGAGTTGAAAATGGAAATTAAGTTTCTTCTCGATAAATTGGATGAATAGCGAGAGGATTCGTTCAATAGGTTAACGGTAGATGAATCTTTACAGGCCTCGCTGTAAGCGAGGCCTGTAAGT
This sequence comes from Anaerolineales bacterium, assembly GCA_049687655.1. Classification (GTDB taxonomy): domain Bacteria; phylum Chloroflexota; class Anaerolineae; order Anaerolineales; family Villigracilaceae; genus JAABUE01. The sequence continues at coordinate 1,011 of JBAVJG010000245.1, forward strand.
TTGTAGGATTATCAGATCATGGGGATGAATATGCTAAGATAAGAATAAAGTATGATTACCTTTAGAGTGACCGAGCAAATTTGCTTTTTATAAGCTCATCGCTACAGGGAATCGATTTGCTGCCCATAAAATTTTTATTGTTGGAGGCACAGGATGTCTATAGATCCATCTACTGAGGAGAAATGGCGCAAAATGCTGACCGAGGGGGAACCGATTAGCCGTCACATGTATCACTTGTTCGGGTTGCTTCCATCGAATCCGCGTTGCAAACTGTGTGCTGCGCCCTTCAAGAGCTGGGGTGGGGTTTTGATGCGCATGGTTGGCAGGGAACAATCCCAATACAACCCGCGATTCTGCCAGCCATGTGAGCGTTTCGATAATCCCGGTGGTGCAGAAATCGTATTGACAATGCTCTTTGCCGATGTGCGTAATTCCACGGCTCTAGCCGAACAAATGAGCGCACGGGAATTCAGCCAACTCATGAACCGTTTCTATACGGTAGCCAGCAAAGTATTGATCAAAACAGATGCGCTGGTTGACCGCTTGCTCGGTGATGAGGTGATCGGTCTGTTCATTCCCGGTTTTGCAGGCGAAGAACATCCACGTCGCGCCATCGAAGCGGCTCGGGAGCTGCTTGAGCTTACCGGGCATCGTGACAGCGAAGGGCCCTGGTTGCCAGTTGGGGTCGGAGTACATACCGGGCCCGCGTTTGTGGGGGTGGTAGGCGGCACCGAAGACAACCCGTCAGATTTCACCGCCCTGGGCGATAATGTCAATGTCACATCCAGATTGGCTTCACAAGCCAGCCAGGGAGAGATTCTGATCAGCGAAGCGGTCTATGATGCAGCCAGTCCCGATCTGGGTGAGTTGGAGCAGCGTGAACTTGAATTAAAGGGAAAAAGTGGAAAAACACAAGTACGCGTGTTACATGTAACAGCGAACTAAATCCGGTCAGAAAATGGAGCAACTGATGAACCAACACCTTCACCTCGTCACCCTGGGCGTTCGCGATTTCGAACGCTCCCGCAGGTTCTACACTGAGACGTTGGGCTGGATGCCGACCTCCAACAGTAACGATGACGTCGCCTTTTTTCAGGCGGGTGGCGTGGTCTTGGGACTCTACCCGCGCGAGAAGCTGGCCGAAGATGCCCAGACCTCTCCCGAAGGCAGTGGCTTCGCGGGCGTGACGCTAGCCTACAACGCTCGCAGCGAAGCGGAAGTGGACCAGATCATCCGCGACCTGGAAGCCAAAGGCGTGAGTATCGCCAAACAGCCCCAAAAGGTTTTCTGGGGCGGATATAGCTCCTATTTCGTTGATCCAGATGGTTTCCTCTGGGAAGTGGCCTACAACCCCTTTTTCCCATTTGATGAGAGTGGGAACCTCAAACTCGAATGATCTGAATATTCCTCCTTAAAGTTCTTGACAATTTAGATGTGAATTAGTATAAATTCTATACCTGATGGGCTATGATCCAGGAAACCTTTATTGGTCGCTTGCGCAAACATCTTGCGAGGTTCCCGGATAGCTAGCAGCGAAACCGGCGTCAGTGGGTATTTTGTAGTACGCCAACTCAATCCATGAAAAAAGAATATCTATCAGCTTCATCAATACATGAAAGAAGTGGATGGCTATGCATGATTTTCCAAGAGGAGCATGGTGTTTGTAACAATGACTGAAAGCGATGAAAAGTTTTCAAGTCGTTGCTTTTTTCATCCCTCAATATCTTGTAATGAATTATAGGAGAGAAAATGAACTACTATCTTTTGTTCTTGCGTATCCTTCATATTGGTGCTGGTGTGTTTTGGGTTGGCAGTACCCTGTTGTTGGCCTTTGTTATCGGCCCTGCCTTAAAAGAAACCGGGGAATCGGGGCAAAAATTTGTTGATTATTTGATAAAGAATAAAAGGTTTGGCACCGAATCGGCAGGCGCGGGTGGGATGGCAGGGATCGCCGGCATTTTATTATATTGGCACGATTCGGGCGGTTTCACATCAGCCTGGATGCATTCAAGCGCAGGCATCGGTTTTGGTGTTGGCGCCGGGCTCGCGCTGATCGCCTTCATATTTGGTATTCTCACCGACCGCAAGCTGAAAGCCATGCTGCAACTCAGGGAGCAAATTCAGGATATACCTTCTGACAAGCAGACCTCGCAATTGCAGGTATTGGGAAAACAACAAAGCACTTATTTATATATTTGCGCCGTGGCACTCACCCTGGCTTTGTGGATCATGGCCTCAGCGCGTTATTTCGTTTTCTAAAAATTTATTGATTTTCGTCCTGCCCGCAACGTAGCGTACACCTGCCCAGCCGTCTCGCACCGGCGTGCTTACGGCACGAACGGTGATTGGGATCGAAGGACTCTTTTGCAAAAAGGCTTCGACTACGGTGCACACCTTCCTTGCGTCTGGTGCAAGGAAAAATCGCACCTCCGTTCACCTGTGCCGCACAACAGGTGCAGACAGCGAGGAAAGATTTTTTTAAAAAGTTTCAATTACTTCTAAAACGAGGAGAGACAGGCTTCTAGAAAGATATCGGCGATTAAAGCCACGCTACAAAGCACCTGTCTTGTCAA
>JBAVJG010000246.1:0-3250 GCA_049687655.1 Anaerolineales bacterium
CGCGCAAAATTTCGCTAGAGATCTCCGTCGGCAGGTCTGGGGGCAGGGCGGCGATGTTCAGCGCCAGGAAGGGTGTAGCTCCCATGGCATAGATGTCAGAAAGACTGTTGGCTGCCGCGATGGAGCCGTAATCGTAGGGATCGTCCACCACCGGGGTGAAAAAATCGGTGGTGACGACCAAGGCGCGTTTCTCGTCTAACTGCCAGACGGCAGCATCATCCGGGCCTTCGAGCCCGACCAACAGATCGGGATAATCGCCCGGGTCAAAGATGGTTTGTACGGGGCGCAGTACCTGCGCCAGCGTTTCCGCATTCAGCTTGGAAGCTCAACCTGCGCAGGATGACAGGCTGGTCAACTTGATTTGTTTGCCTGATGGATACTTTTCACTCATATGTGTTTTAGGATATGGTAGTCACCCTAGGGTGACTGCCATATTGAAAGTTATGGTGTTTCCGTAGGTGTGGTTGGCGTTATCGGTGTGGATGTCTCGGGCAGCGGCAGGATGAACTGATTGCCGCTGGGAACGAAGATAGTCTGCACGCCGGGGGCTAGGTTGGTGATGTACTGATATTGCAATAGAGTGGGGTTATCGCGTAGCACGTCTGCAATATATTGCAAGGCAGCAGCTTCGGCCTCTGCATTGATCAGGCGCGCCTCAGCGTCACCTTTAGATGCGATCACAATGGCATCAGCCTCCCCCTGTGCTATCTGGCGGGCCTGTTCGGCTTCCTGTCTCTTTGATTCCACAACAAATTGTGCTTGCAATGCCTGTTGTTCGGCGATCTGCTTTTGTTCTACTGCAACCGCGTATTCTTCACTGAAATGGATATCGCGCAGGACAAAATCCTCCATAATCAGATCGTTCTCAGCCATTTTTAAAACCAGTTGTTCGGTGATAAAAGCCTCCAGTTCGCCGCGCTTTGAACTGACGATTTGCTCGATGCCGTATTGCGATGCAGCGTCACGGATAACACCCCGCACCAGTGGCCGCACAAGCTCTTCCCCATAACGTTTTTGCCAGGTGATATGTAAGTTAACTACATTAGCAGGGTTGATGGCGTAAATCACAGATGCGTCCACAAAAACTTCCTGCCCGTCTTCGGTGCGGGCGCGGATGGAATCATCGCCTTCGCGCTGTCCCTCTCTATTTGATGCGGACATGGTATAGGTTTGTCTCGAGATAGAGTACTTTTCCACGTTTTCGAGCAAGGGTACCACAAAATGTAGACCAGATTGCAACGGGTCTGAGCGCACGCCGCCTTGTGTGATCCTGGAAATCACAACACCCGTTTCGTCTGGTGGGACGAAAATAATTGTGCTCGCCAAGAGCCCAATAACGATCACTGATATGACAATGATCAGGAAGATTCGGCTTGCGTTCCTGTTGATTTCGACGTTTCTAACATTTCTCATGCTTTTCTCCTTGTTATCCGTTCAATGTGTTTCAAAGTGTAGGGTCTGCGCAGTTTGCGAAAAGGTACCGAAAATCCCCTTATTTTCAGGCTCCTCCTACTTTCAAGTGTGTAACTCACGGATAATTATACAACGTAGATGCTTGTCGGCTTATATGAAGCGTGTTAACATCCAATTTGTGAAACAAGACACGGGCGAACTGGTTGAACTTTATCTGGAAAGCGGATTGACGGGTGGGCGGTTGTTATGCCCGCGGAATTTGATTCCGGCGGCGGGACAATATCTGCTGGCACATGATCCCGCTTCTAACGACTCCTTGCCTGTTCCCGTTTTCAATGCGGGTCCAACTCCCGGGGGATTTTTGATTTCGCCGCCCATTCCGCAGACATGGCAACCTGGCACGTCGATATCCTTGCGCGGTCCGTTAGGGCGCGGGTTTTCCCTTCCGGTATCTGCTCGATGCGTTGCTTTAGTGACGCTTGGTGAAACGCATGCGCGGCTGAAATCCTTGCAGACGGAGGCTTCGAGAAATGACGCTTCGGTTGTACTGGTCAGCGATTTGGATTTGCCCAATCTACCGCCTGAAGTGGAAATCCAACCGCTCTCTGCATTAACAGAAGTAACTGCTTGGGCGGACTACATTGCAATCGATCTACCCCGCGAGTCCCTGCCCGGGCTGCGAGAAAAGCTGGGGATTGATTGGCAGGCCGGGGTCAGGTTTGAAGCGCAGGTGCTCGTTGTCACACCCGCGCCTTGTGGCGGGATGGGGGAATGCGGTGTTTGCGCCGTCACAGTCCGCCGCGGCTGGAAATTGGTTTGCAAAGACGGACCGGTTTTTGATCTAAAAGAGTTGATTTGAATGATAGTGCAGGGTGGAGGTAAATCTTAATACCAGATCCGGAATGACGTCGTGGTCTTGCCCCCCAAACTGTTGTACGTCACATTGATATCAACATAGACAAGCTGTCCGTTGGGTTGGTTTGTGAACCCAAAGCTGAATATGCCAACACCTCTGTTGTTGATCGTGAATGCCTCTTGTGTGGTGTGGCCACTAGCAAGGCGAATTGTCGCAACGCCGTTAGCTCCCGCAACAGGTTGCAAATTCTGGTCCTGGACCAACACATAAACAGTCTGATTGTCATTCGTCTTAGTGACAGCTTTAGCCGGGAAGGCGCGCACTTGCAGGCTGAGCACCGGGTTGGGTCCCGCATCTCGCGGAGTTGATTTCAAAAATGCCGGGTCTTCACTGAGTTGATCGAAGTAGATGCGACCCAGGTCTGTCAACCCGATGCGTTGACCATCGGCCAGCGCCGGGCGCCACTCGAAGCGCGCGTTCTCAAAATATTGCACGATTTGATTGTTGTGGAATTCAAAGGGTGAAATTGGATATCCAAAACGCTCTAGACCGCCGTTCTCGTCAAAGAACTCCAGAAACGCGAAGCAGACGGGATATCCCGTTTGCGTGAAGGTGCGGCAGGCAAACGGATTGTTTATCACTAGTTGACCTTCAGCGGAATAGGTTTCGAGACCGAGCGGGGTCAGCCTGATTCCTTGTGGCAGTTCAGGTGCCTGCTCGAAGCGGGCGCGCTGGAAATATTGAACTGTTTTTCCATCTTTGCTGGTGATTTGTTCGGTGAGCGGGTATCCGAACAGGAGCGTTGGGTTGGAAACGCTTCGATAATAGCGCAAAAAATCCCCACTCACAGAATGACCTGTCTGTGCAAAATATTCAACATCTGTGGTCTGTGCATATACAGACCCCAAAGTTGTAAAAAGAAGACAGAATGCCATAATCACAGCCAGCCAGCGGCCAGTTTTCACCATACCATCATTATAC
>JBAVJG010000247.1:0-2886 GCA_049687655.1 Anaerolineales bacterium
TGAACCCGCTTAAGGCGATTTTCTTTTTCAAGCAGGATCAAGTCGCGGCGGATGGACGTCTCGGTCAGGTCGTATTTTTTCACCAGATCTGAAACGAAAATTTTTCCTTGCTCACGCACCATCTGCGCGATCTGGGAACGTCGCTCTGTTGCATTTAAATCCTGATCGGATTTGTTTTCCATGGCAACCTTTTAAAACGCTAAACTTCAACCACATCCAGACTCAACATGGCGGCTACAGTCTTTATCTTGCTGCCGAGGTATCCCATAGCCAGCGCTTGATGATGCGGCGCGCCAGCCAGGCACCAGGCATTACACCAATCCTGGATTCCCATTGATTTGGGTTTGAATAACATCTGGGGAGCAGCAACCGGCCGTGCCTTGATCTGAATCGATTCTCCCTCGGAGTAGATTAGCCGCCAACGATTCTTGATCGAGACGAGCGACATCATGGTTACCGGTCCGGCAGCATAGGCAAATTCGAGTCCAGCTCCGAATCCATTGACTCCTTGATAGTATAAACTGCTTTTGATAGTGACATCCTCTGGTTTGGAGGCGAGCGCTGGGTTGCCATGTCCATCATGAGACAAAATAATCGAGTTGTTTGGGAAGTCGATCACGTAATTTTCAAGGAAAGTTACCTGGCCAGCCAATTCCTGCAGAATCAACATCGCGACCAGGGTGGTGACATCCGCTTCTGTCGAGCAGGGAATGCCAATCTCACACAGACGACCGGTACCATAAGATGGAATAATGCCCACGCGCGGATCGGTCAGCCAAACCTGATCAAAGGTTGCCAACGCATCGAAATCGTTTTCACGGGACACCTTTTCCAAAGCAAGCGCAAGCCGACACGACTTCTCAAACAGTTCTGCATCCATATCCACCTTATATCGGGCCGATTCGCTCTTGACTAGCGTTTGTACCTCTGCATTTTGTAATTCTTGCATGGTAATCGCGAATTTTTCGGGCTCAACTGGCCAACAAACAGGCCCAATATCTTGGCGGAGACTAAGGAAGTCTACCATTAGATCGGTCATACCTTCAAAGGCATGACCCACAATGCCGATGCGAGCATTTTTCAATTTACGTGCCACACCTGCTGCAGCTATATATTCGGCGATCTTTGCCAACCCCTCAGGATCATCAATGTGCGAGGTGACCATCCAGAACTGCCTGTCAATCCGCAGCAATGCTGAAGTCATTTCTGGGACACCTGCCATACCGGAGTTAACCATAATGAGATCAAAGTCAGCATCCTCCGGCAGAAACTGGATTTGCTGAGTGTTCCACACCAACACCGGTGCGGTGGTACTCAAAAAGCAGCGAGTGGGAACCACACCTTTTGTATATGCGACTTCCACCGCGACAATCAAATCCACATCTGCCGCATTGAACATTTGAGCAGCCGCCTCAGCCTGATGCTCTTCCTCTACAAGTGGTGGGCACACGGTCTCTGCATATTGACCGATTATTGCACCGATCCGGTCTGCAGCTTTTTGCGCCACAGGGCGCATGTGCGCCGTCTTGTTGTAATCATCTTCGAGTAACGCCATCACAAGAACGCCGACTCTTGGTTTTGTAGCCATGATTTATCCTTTCATTCCTTATTACGGGTTTTTATATTGACGATTAAAATAATCGTTGAGTGTCTGATCTAGATCACAATATCTCTGATACGCCGCAAGATAATCTTCCGCCTGAAAATCCGGCATAATTTTATCTTGCAAAGCCACCATTTGCGCGCAGCCATCTTCTATAGTGCGAAAGACACCGGCAGCAACTCCGGCGAGTATCGCGTCCCCTAACAACGCCGTATCTTCATTCTGCAAAGTGACAACGGGGAGATTGCAGACATTAGACTTGATCTGATTCCATAGCGGACTTCGCGCTCCGCCTCCTGTCGAGCGAATTTCTGTTACATCAACTCCGGCATTCTGCAACATTTCGAGATTTCTCTTCAATAAGAAAGCAACGCCCTCCAAAATAGTGCGTACAAAATGACCACGTGTATGGCTCAAGGTGAAGCCTGTGAATGATCCGCGAGCGGCAGGATTTGGATCTGGGCTATATGCTCCCATCAAGTGAGGCAGCATGACCAACCCGTCACTGCCCGGAGGTACATCTGCCGCCAGTGCGCTCAATAAATCGTAAGAATCAGATTTTTCCCTTTCAGCCTGCGCAACTTCCATTCCAGCAAATGTATCGCGGAACCACTTGTAAGCCATACCAGCCGTCGGACAAACAGGCACAAACAAATACTCGCCTGGGACGCTATGACAATACACTGGAATTACCTTGTGCTTATCCACATTGGGTGATGGTATGGTCACTTGAATCGTCAATGCTGCACTGGTCGTTTCTGAAACTACCCCTGTGCGAATATTCCCAGCTCCGATCGCGCCCACAGACTGATCCATGCCCCCTCCAACTACCTTTGTGGTCTGAGGCAGACCAATCTGTGGAGATGCTTCTGCGGAAACAGTCCCAATCACTTCGCCAGGCGGTATCAGTTGTGGCAGATTTTTTTCACCAATTCCGATTTCATGGAGTATAGCGTCCCACCATTGGCCCGTTGCAATATCGAAATATAGCGAGGTACACGAAACCGAATCGTTGGTAGTGTATTCCCCGGTCAACCTGTAAATCAAGTAATCCTGCACGAGCAGGAATTTGTCAGCCCGGGAAAATGCCCCCGGCTCATTATGTTTTAACCAGAGAATTTTACATGCCGTCCAAGTGGGAATGATCTCCGGAATCCCCGTTCTTTCGTACACTTCGGCTGTGAATTTTTCGGCCAAGATACTGGCTTCACGTTCAGCACGATTATCCAGCCAGACAATGGCTGGATAAACCGGTTTGCCGTACGCATCGAGCGCAATCATCG
>JBAVJG010000248.1:0-4539 GCA_049687655.1 Anaerolineales bacterium
GCTTTATTTGAACTCCTGTGGGAAAAGTAATGTGCACATTCGAATTACTCATAAAAGTATGGATCCAAAACACTGATTTGAATGATGTTGTCTACCGGCATATTGTTGCGATCCGCAGCCTCCCGGATGGCTTGAAGTGTGGGCGCATCGTAGATACAAAAGAGCTTCTTTTTGTCAGTTGTGACATACGAATGTATCCAGGTCACACCCTCTAAAGCGTTGTTGCTAACAATCACCAGACAGGTCTGCGCACCTTCATCAGTCTTTGGGACCGCAAATCCATCAGGAAAAGTGCGTTCGATCAAGTAGCGCGGCATGGATGTTTTTCCTTTCGGTACAAACGATAAATGAAATGGATGGAAATGTCATTAGGGAAAACCCTATATTCCACCCCTACAATTTTTAAAAATGAAAGAACCGCGCAATCACGCGCGGTTCATAAGAGCATAAAATTACTCCACTTGTATTGTCAACTCAAATCATTATCAATCACCCAGGTTGCTACCTGTACACGCGAGTCGAACCCGAGTTTCCGCAGAATGCGTGTGACATAAGCTTCAACCGTCTTTACTGTTACAGTCATCGCTTCGGCAATTTCGCGATTTGACTTTCCCTTGGCAATGAGAACGGCGGCTTCCCACTCGCGCTGTGTTAATCCACCAACTCTCTCTGTTTCGGCCTGGACGGGTGAAGGTGAATCTGGCTCACGGGATACAAATTCAATAACCTGCTCTAACGTCATATCACGCCCGGCTTCCCAGGCTTGCGTCAATACTGTCTCACTTAGATTGTTTCTAACAACAGTCACATCTTTTTCATATACGGCATCTTCATAACCATGACGCGGCATACCAATCATCTCACGGATAGACTCCGATGCACCAAATAACTTTGCTGCACGTTCAAAATTGCCAAGCTTACTTGCAAGGGTAGCAAACAGCTCCAGCACGAATGCGACCGACCAATTATCTCTGATTTTTACAAAGTAAGATAATGACTGTGTGAGCAGGTCGTTTGCTTTTATGTATTCTTGATCGTGAAGTGCAATCTCTGCCAGGTCCAATAATGTTCGGGCAATACCACGCTGATATCCAGCACGCTGAAACCAGGAAATCGTTTCCTCAGCAAATTCTTTGGCGCTTGCATAGTTATTTCTCTGCATGGCCAGAGTAGGAAAGTTCTGAAGAGTAAGAGCGATACACCATGGATCTCCCACTTCTTTTCTTAAGGCTAAACTTTTGCTAAAGAGTTGTTCTGCCTTGTCACTTTCTTCCCTGAATAATTCGACAACCCCCATATATTGCAAAATCCAAGCAACGCCTGCCTTATCTTCCAATTTCTTGTATAGATTTAAACTTTCTTCCAATAGCTGAGCTAGTCTAGCCCTGTCGGGATTCTCACTCCAAATCAACTGGCCACATAAAGCTTTGATAACAGCAGCTTGTGTAGCAGTTGAAGCGCCCTGCCTTTGCGCTACTGCCCTTTCCAACCACTCAACTCCTTCCCTGGAATAACCACGGACAAACCAGAAAATCCCCAATTTGCTTGATAAACGTAATCCCGCTTCTGAATTTTGACTTTCAAAAGCCCAGCCAAGCGCAGAACGCAGATTGTCGTGTTCTTCTTCCAATCTTTCGTACCAGATAATCTCATCTGGTCCCCTAATCCCCAGTTCTGCTTCCCCGGCAAACTGGATGAAGAAATCTAAATGGTGATTTTGAATAGTCCCTAATTCGTTCGATTGAGCCAATTTTGCAAATGCGTATTCCCGGATTGTTTCAAGAAGAGAATAACGATTCTTTCCAGACCTTCTGTTTGCCACCACCAAAGATTTATCTACCAACTGAGATAATGTATCTAGTACTTCGCTCTTGTTGATATCATTTCCCATGCAGACAGATTCAATTGCTTTCAATGTTCCGCCACCCAGAAACACTGATAACCTCTGCAACAATTTTTGTTCCTTTTCTGTAAGGAGAGTGTAGCTCCATTCTATAGTTGCTGCCAATGTTTGGTGGCGGGTTGCTGCAGTGCGGCTTCCTACTGTAAGGAGGCCAAAGCGATCGTCGAGTCGTTCTGCGATCTCTTGCACTGACAGGGTGCGCACACGTGCTGCCGCCAACTCAATTGCTAAAGGCATGCCATCGAGGCGGCGACAGATTTCAGCGACCCAGGCACCGTTGTTCCTTGTTAATTTAAACTCGGGGGAAATAGCAGTTGCTCGTGCGATAAAGAGCTGGACCGATTCAGATTTCTCGTACTGTTTTAAAGAATCTCGTGCACTATCCGGGCCTCTCCATGGTTGTAGTTCCGGTAATGAAAGCGGAGGTACAACCCAGGTCACCTCCCCTGTAATTCCAAGCCCTTCACGGCTTGTCGTAAGAATTTTTAGATCTACGCATTTTTGAAGAAGTGTATCTGCAACTTCCGCACTGCCTTCAATCAAATGCTCGCAATTGTCTAGGACGAGTAAGGATGGACGAGTAGAAAGGTAATTGACAATCGAATCCAATAGAGGCTGATTGGATTGTTCGCGAATTTCTAAGGTGGAAGCGATTTTCTGAGAAACATGAGAAGGATCTGTCAATGAAGCAAGTTCTACGAACCATACATTGTTATAAAAATTTTTAAGAAGTCCGTGAGCAATTTGTAATGCCAAACGTGTTTTACCCGATCCACCGGCCCCGGTTATAGTGACCAGCCGATTTTCTAAAATCAATCCTTTGGCCGTTACAATTTCCTTTTCCCGTCCGATAAAAGTACTCACAGGGATAGGCAGGTTGTTGGAGCGGCCAGAATTCAACTTTTCAATCATACGATTACCAAATGGGTCTTAAATTACCTCTCCAAGAGTATTACGTATGATTTATCCTAACATAAAAAACGCGATATTCGATATCCGCGCATTGTAGATGTAAAAAGGCGGAAGAGAAATACTCTTCACCGGCTTTAATATGTTTATCGGTTAATTGACACTGCTTTGATCTTATGTTCTCTCCCCTAAGTAGAAATTAATCGGAGTAAAAAGGTCGTGATATACTAAAAAAGCATACTCACTATTACAGGGGCGAAAATTTCAAATTGTCGCCATCACCATCCATGGCAGTCAGAATCATTGAACAGGTGAATTTCATAACAACAAAGTATGTATATAAAACAATATGCATGTTGGGTTTTCGATTCACGAAGTAAACGAGTTGCATCCGTGAAGGACTCTCCTTGGGTGGCCAAGGGGTTCACCGCTTGACCACCCTTTGGAGGAGGAGCAGAGCGCGTTCGGGCTCTACTTGTCATAGAGCAACACTGATCAACCATACCAGTGCGATCAGGAGACCGGGAACAATCAACATCTTGCTTTTCAATCTCATTTTTATCGGTTGACGATAAGGATCATTAACCTCGCGATGAATATCTTCTACGTTGCTCCAGACCATTTTTTCTAACAGGTTCGGGTTATCGGGATACATAGTTATCTCCTTTCTTAATGAGCATTCGCAAAACATTTTAGAATGCTCCTTTGGAAAACCTGTGTCTGCATTGTTGCACATGGCTGTCTTTTAACCGCCTGAGATTTATTAGAACTTTTGAGACGCAAAAAAGACGCATAGGGAATAAAGTTTCTAGCATAAGCAGAGCGCTTCAAAGTCTCTGCAAAATGAAAATACATATCCAGGCTTGTTGTACTTTATAGAGGAGAAAGCCATGCTCCAGATTCGACTTCTCGGACAATTCGATGTCCGTCTCGATGGCAAACGCGTCATAATCTCATCACGGGCTGGCCAATCTCTATTGGCGTACCTCGCACTGACAGCGGGGATTTCACACCGCCGTGAAAAATTGGCGGGTATCTTCTGGCCTGATACCACCGAAGAAAATGCGCGCAAATATCTGCGCCAGGAATTGTGGCGAATCCGCAAAGTCCTCTCCACAGGGAATCCTGATGAGAAAGATCTCCTTATCGCGGATGAATTTACGCTCAAATTCAATCCGAAAGCCGAATACTGGCTCGACGTTGCGCAAATAGAAAAACCCGACATCGACCTTCAATCACTGATTTCCAATCTTTCACTCTATCAGGGAGAACTCCTGCCGGGATTCTATGATGAGTGGGTCACCCTTGAACGTGAACGAGTGCAAGCAACAATTGACGCACGAATGGAGCAATTGCTCGATCAACTCGTTACGGCTGAACGCTGGATTGCAGTCCAGGAATGGGGCGAACGCTGGCTCACCCTTAGCGGCGTACGGGAGCCCGCTTACCGCGCATTGATGCTTTCCAGCGGTGCGCGCGGCGACATGGCAAAAGTCGCCTCCTTGTACCAGCGCTGCACAGATGATTTAATGGAATATCTCGGGGTTGAGCCCTCTGCTGAAACGCACGCCCTCTACGAGGGCTTACAAAAAGGTACGAAAAAAATTCGCGGGGCGATTCAAACCGCTGGAACGATCACCTTTCTTTTCACTGATATTGAAGGGTCAACCCGGCTGCTCGATATAATGGGCGATCAATACGCTGTTGCCTTGAGCGACCATCACGAG
>JBAVJG010000249.1:0-1736 GCA_049687655.1 Anaerolineales bacterium
GAAGATGATCCTCTTCCTGGTCGCCTCGACCGCTTTCGGCCTGTATGCACTGCCCAAACTGGTGCGTATCACGCGCAGGCTGCCGATCAGCCAGAGCATACTCTCTTTGGCGATGGTTATCCTGCTGCTCTACGGCGTAGCCGCGGAGGTGGTCGGCGGGATGGCCGCTATCACAGGCTCGTTCCTGGCTGGCCTGATGTTCGCCCGCTGTGAAGAAAAAGAACGGCTGGAGGCAGGTGTTTCGGCCTTGGCCTATGGATTGTTCGTGCCGATCTTCTTCGTCAGCATCGGATTGGCGGTCAATGTGCGTGACCTGGAAGGTGAAGCGTTATTGTTAACTGCTGTCATCATCGTCGTGGCCATCGCAAGCAAATTCTTTGGTTCTGGTCTGGGGGCGCGCTGGGCTGGATTTAGCTGGCGCGAATCCTGGCAGATGGGCGCCGGCATGGTTTCGCGCGGTGAAGTCGGCTTGATCGTAGCAAACGTTGGTATCGGCGCGGGATTGATTTCCGGAAGCGAATTTTCTGCTATCGTCGGTATGGTGCTGGCGACCACCATTGTCACGCCGCCAATGTTACGCGCCTTGTTTGCTGAACCGAAGAAAAAACTTGAAGAACCTGCCGAAGAAGGGAAGGAGGCTTAGTCATGTACCTGATCCTGTTCGTTTTAGATAACCCCGATAAACTCGAAGAACTGCTGGACGCCTGGGAAGAAGCTGGAACCCGCGGCGCGACCGTGCTGGTTAGCACCGGCATGCATCGTATAAGTGAGGGTGGCATCCGCGATGACATCCCGCTCATGCCCGGCCTGGACGATTTCTACAAGCGCGTGGAGGATTTCCATCGCACGCTGTTCACCATTGTCAAAGATGATGACGTATTACAGAAGATCGTGGACGCTACACAGAAGGTAGTCGGTGATTTGAACAAGCCGAATACCGGCATTTTGGTGGTGATTCCTACCGCACAGGTATATGGGTTGGAGAAGAATCTTTAAATCCTAAGAATAGCCACAGAGACACGGAGTCACAGAGAGAAAATAAAAGCTCCGTATCTCTGTGACTTTGTGGCCTAATTAATTTTTGCATATTATCGCACTTCATATTGCGATTCGAAGATTTTTCTTTTCTGACCAAAATAGTACAAAATCACGACAAAAGTCAATTGTGGAAAATGGGGGAAAATGCTACATTAGATAAAATTTAGCGTATATCAAAATAGAACTTTATTGACCAGGAGGCCCAATGTCGAAAACATTGCTTTATGTTGTAGCAAGTATCCTTTTCCTACTTGGATTATGTTCAATTGTATTTAGTGGATTTGCATTTGTTGGATCCACTGATCCTATTCAAGGTCAAGATAACTGGGTTTCATTGGGTTTAATATTTGCGGTTTTAGGGATCATATTATTTGGGGGCGGCGCGGGAATGATCTACCTGGCAATGCGCGGGCAGAAAACCGAAGTGGTGCAACAGGTTACCATGCAAGTGGATCTGCCTGGCGACACCCAGATCGAGGAGTTGAAATGCCGTTCCTGCGGGGGCAATTTGACGGCCAAAGATATCACCCTGGTCAACGGCGCGCCGATGGTCAACTGTCCCTATTGCGGCACTACCTATCAACTCACTGAAGATCCCAAATGGTAAGGATATTTACGATTAATGATTGACTATCAGAACTTACGCAAAAATATAGAGGAAGCTCGAAAATAAGGTGGGGTGTGCTGCGCACGCCCCC
>JBAVJG010000250.1:0-5649 GCA_049687655.1 Anaerolineales bacterium
GCCTGCCAGGGCTGTCATGCCGACATTGAAAGCTTTGATTTCAGCGGCCTGCAGACTGATGTCCAGGCGCAGTTGGATCAAATCGGCGAAGCTCTGGTTGCTGAGGGCGTACTCAGTGACATTACTGTGGATGGCCATCCGATCGTAGAGGAAGCACCAGAGGGTGTAGCTACTGCGCTCTATAACTGGATCTACATTGCCCATGAGGACAAGAGCCTGGGCGTGCACAATCCGGCTTACACCAAGGCACTGCTCGAAGCTTCATTTGAGGCTCTGGGTTTGACTCCTGCAGAGTAAATTTCATAGCGTAGAACGCTAGCAATACAAACAGGGTTACCCACTCGGTAGCCCTGTTTTTTTTATTTTCTATCATTCTCCTAATCACACCGAATTCGTGATAAAATGCACTACTCGTGGGGCAAATAACCCACTAGAATGTGGGCAGTTTGCCCCATTTTCTTATTTGGGTTATAACTTTTACCTATGGTAAAACAATCGAAATTGTAAAGGTTCAAAACTCGATCGTGAATTCTTACACAGGTATAATGCCACTTCAACGTCTCATGCCCTATAAGGCAATCTTGGAGAAGACTGGAGAGTTTTAATGAGACAAACACCCCAATCATTGTGGATGGACCGCAAGCTGCTGATTCTGGCAGTCGGCCTGGTCTTGATGGTAGCAGCCTTAGCCATGCTCACGGCTGGTTCAGCGGGAGCAGCCCCATCGGGTCAGGAAGTTTCGAATGAAACCTGCCTGAGCTGCCACTCAAACCAATCGATGGTAAAAACCTTCCCCAGCGGGGAGGAATTGTCACTCTTCATTGACGATAGCAAATTTGAAATGGCAGTGCACGGGCAGGAGGAGATCGCCTGTGTTGATTGTCACGCGGCCATGGCTCAAGTCCCCCATCCCGAGTTTGCGGTTCAGACGGTTCGTGACGCGAAGTTTGAGCTTTACACCGTTTGTAAAGAATGCCATCTTGAACAGTACACCGGCGTATTGGATAGCGTCCATCAGACTGCTCTGGCCGGTGGTAATGAGAACGCTGCCATCTGTACAGACTGTCATAACCCACATACGCAAACGCGTATCACCAATAAGGATACAGGCGAAATTTTACTGGGTGCGCATCTAGTGATCCCTCAAACCTGTGCACGCTGCCATAGCGCCATTTACAATACGTATAAAGAGAGCGTCCACGGTGCAGCCCTGACGGAAGAAGGCAACCAGTATGTGCCTACCTGCATCGACTGTCATGGTGTTCATAATATCCAGGACCCGACCACGGCTCAATTCCGCAATGACACACCGTTGCTGTGCGCCAGATGCCATACCAATGAAACGCTCATGAAGCAGTATGGTATCTCGACTGATGTGCTGGATACCTACGTAGCCGATTTCCATGGCACAACAGTAACCCTGTTCGAAAAGACCGATCCCAATTTACCAACTAACAAACCGGTTTGTACCGATTGTCATGGTATCCACGATATCAAGGCTGTGGATGATCCGCAGGCGGGCATTGCGCTCAAGGAAAACCTGCTGGTCAAATGTCAACGTTGCCATCCGGATGCGACCATTAGCTTCCCGGATTCGTGGATGAGCCATTACATCGCCAGTCCCGAAAATTTTCCGCTGGTGTACTACGTGAATCTGTTCTACAAGATCATGATCCCGGGAGTGCTGGGGGGTATGGTCTTGTACGTTTTGACGGATATTTACCGTCGCTTCATTGCCCGTAAGAAAGAAGGAGCGCACTCATGAGCAAGAAGACCACTTCCTACCAGCGCTTTCCTCTGACGCGGCGCATCGAGCACGTCATCATGTTGCTCTCATTTGGTACGCTCGGGCTGACCGGTTTGCCGCAAAAATACCCACTTGCAGACATATCCGTCTGGTTCGTTGATTTGATTGGCGGCATTGAAAACTTACGCGCTATCCATCACTTCTCTGCTACGGTGATGATGCTTGGCACTGCCTGGCACATCATCCTGGCAGGGTATAAGATTTTTGTGTTGCGCGAAAAGATGAGCATGCTACCCTCTTTGCAGGATGTGAAAGATGGCTGGCAAGCTTTAATGCACAACATCGGCCTGGCCAAGAGGTTCCCCCAGATGGGGCGCTTCACCTTCGAAGAAAAACTGGAATACTGGGCATTTGTGTGGGGCGCGATCGTGATGGGCCTGACCGGTTTCTTGATGTGGAATCCTATTACCGCTACTAAAATCCTGCCAGGTTCTTGGATCCCGGCTGCCAAGGCTGCACACGGTGGCGAGGCTGTGTTGGCTGTGCTGGCCATCATAATCTGGCACATGTATGGTGTGCACATCCGTTCGTTCAACAAGTCGATGTGGACGGGTAAGATGAGCGAAAAGGAGATGCTGCATGAGCATCCGCTCGAACTGGCTGACATTAAAGCTGGAATTGCAAACCGCCCGCTCGCACCAGAAGCCTTGCGTAAGCGTAAGATGATCTATTATCCAATTGCAGGTGTATTGACGGTTGTTATGTTGGCCGGTGTATATGGTTTTGTCAATACGGAAGAGACCGCATTGACGACTATCCCACCGCAGCCCTCCCCAATCGCGGTCTACGTGCCGCAGACTCCCACACCGGTTCCCACCAGGCCTCCTACGCAGACCCCACTGCCTGCGTCCGCTACACCAGAAGGTCAGGTCGCTGAAGTTGATTCTGGCCCCGCCTGGGACGATGTTGCTCCCTTGTTCCAAGCCAAGTGTGGTGCCTGTCATGGCACTGCAGACCTGACCGGCCTGGCATTGGACACGTATGCCAATGCACTGACAGGCGGCAAGAACGGCGCAGTTATTGTGCCGGGCGACAGCGCCAATAGCGTTCTATATACCTTGCAGGCGGCCGGCGGCCATCCGGGAACTTTCACGCCTGAAGAGCTTGCCATTGTACAGGCATGGATCGATGCGGGCGCCGTTGAAAACCCTGTAGAACCTGTAGGCCCGACCTGGGATAGTGAAGTTTCCGCAATTTTGCAAACCAAATGCCTTGCCTGCCACGGACAGACAGTCATGGGTGGCCTGAACCTGTCAACCTATGCCGATATGCTAAATGGCAGTCAGTCTGGCCCGGTGGTTGTTCCTGGCGAAAGCACTGAAAGCCTCTTGTTTACGATACAACAGGCGGGTGGCCATCCCGGCCAACTTACTCCTGAAGAGCTCGAAATCATCGGAACATGGATCGACGCAGGTGCTGTCGAGGCGCGTGAACCAATTTCAGGCCCGGTATGGAACGGCAATATAGGTACACTGTTACAAGAAAAATGTGCTAGCTGCCACGGACCATCTGCAATGGGCGGCCTGAACCTGTCTACTTATGTTGATATGCTGAATGGTGGTCAATCTGGCCCGGTGGTTGTTCCCGGTGAAAGTACTGATAGCCTTTTGGTTTCTATTCAAGAAGCCGGCGGGCATCCCGGTCAACTCACACCGGAAGAAATTTCACAGGTCATCGTATGGATTGAATCCGGCGCTTTGGAAAAGTAAAGTTTACAAAAAAACTCCTCTTTAGAATAGAGACGGTCTATAAGGATTGTCTCTATGTCATTAAAATGAAGTTTAAGGTAAAATTTTTTCGAATACAATTTTTATAATGACAATCATCATAGTCTTATTACATACATTCTTCCTTAATATAATTTTATAACGGTCATATAATATTCCTGACAGTGGGCATAGAATGCTGTTTTGAATTAAAATGAAAAATCTGCTATAACGGTCAATGGAGACTATTGGATGGGAGCGGTTATAGCAGAGATTACGATCATACTATTTTTCAATTCGCCCCTTGAGGAGATACTCTTATGACAACGTCGAAAGATGAACAGGTCAATCGCCGCGATTTTATGAAAACGGCCATTGTTGCGATTGGGGGAATTATTGGCGGAGCGATTGGGATACCCGCTATTCCTTATATCATTGGCCCTGCCCAACAGGAAGATAACGCAGATTGGATTCGTCTGGGCGCAGTCACTAAGGTCGAATTGAACGTTCCAACCCTTTTTAAAACGACACTCGAAACCCAGACGGGTTGGGTAAGTTCAGAAGAAGAATTCTCAGTTTATGTCCTAACTGAAAATGGACAGGACTTTTCTGTCATGTCCAACGTCTGCACACACCTGGGTTGCCGGGTACGCTGGATCCCTGAAGAGGAAGAATTCTTTTGCCCCTGCCATAACGCCGTTTTTGCAAAGGATGGAAGCGTTGTGTCTGGCCCGCCGCCTCGTCCCCTCGACCGGTTTGAATACAAGGTTGAGGATGGTAACATCTTCGTGAAGCGAGGGTAATATGGTTGCAAATCTTGGAAATTGGCTGGATGAACGGTTTGGTTGGCGGGCTGTGTGGGAGGCTATCTTCCTGCGTAAGATCCCGCATGTCAACTGGTTTTACACCCTGGGTAGTGCTACATTGTTTGTTGCCATGACGCAGGGGATTACCGGCATCTTATTAACGATGTATTATGTACCCGATCCAACTCGTGCTTATGACAGCGTGGTCTATATAACGACGCAATTACCCATGGGATGGTTCATTCGTGGTATCCATCATTGGGGGGCCAGCGCCATGGTCATTCTGACAGTTGCGCATCTCTTGCGAGTATTCTTCCTCGGTGCGTATAAATATCCGCGTGAAATCACCTGGATCACAGGCGTATTCTTGCTTTTGATTGTTATCGGATTCGGTTTCACGGGTTATCTGCTTCCGTGGGATCAGAGAGCCTACTGGGCTACCACTGTGGGGACGCGCATCATTGGGGTAGCGCCCGTGATCGGGGATTGGCTGTTGCGCGTGGCGCGTGGCGGCAGCGAATTGTCGGCTGTCACCCTGGCGCGCTTCTTCGGTACGCACGTCTGGATTTTGCCAGCCTCGCTGCTGACTTTGCTCGGCGTACATCTCTATCTGGTCATCCGTATTGGCATCTCTGCAGTGCCGGAAAAGGATGAATAGCCATGAATGAAAAAGAGAAAAAATCATATTTAGAAAGTTATAAAAAGGCCAAGGAAAAGGGAGTACCCTTCTTCCCGGATATTATCTTTAAGGATGCGGTTGTTTCGCTGATCATTTTCCTGGCATTAGTTGCACTGGCTTATTTTGTGGGCGCGCCTGTGGAAGAACGCGCCAACCCGAACGATACCAATTACACGCCGCGCCCGGAATGGTACTTCCTCTTCCTGTTCCAGTTGCTGAAATATTTCCCCGGCAACCTGGAAGTGATCGGGGCAATGATCCTGCCCGGATTATTTATCGTTCTGCTGATTCTGTTACCTTTTATCGACAAAAGCACCAAGCGACACTTTCTCAATCGGCCTTTCGCTTCTATTACAGCTCTGGCAGTTGTCGCCGGGATTGGCGTTCTGACCGTCCTGTCAGTGATTGAGGCACCGCCGCCGCAGGTGGCTGTTGAGGTGGATCAGGCTGCGGCTTTGTATGCTGCAAACTGTGCCGGCTGTCATGGTGAAAGTATTGATGTGCCCACAGGCACAGACTTGCACCAGGTGATTGCCGCGGGCACTCACGAAGGTATGCCTGCCTGGGGTGGTGACTTGAGCACCGATGAGATCGACCTACTGGCTGGGTTTATCCTGTCTCCCAGCGGCAGTACGCTTTATGTCCAGCAAT
>JBAVJG010000251.1:0-3851 GCA_049687655.1 Anaerolineales bacterium
ACAGAAATCCTGAATGTTCTGGTGAAGTTCGGAGTAAACCACTGTCATTTTGTTGGGTTGGTTAGTGTAGGCATTGAGTTCATAACTAACATAAAAATCGTCAAGGCTGCTTTGCAGTACGAAAGGACGTGGTTCAGCAAGGATGCCATTTGTTGCCTGAGCCGCCTTGATTAGCGTCTCGTGAATTAACCGCCAGGGTATGTCGTAACCAAGTGTTACGGTTGTGTTTAGAATAAGTCCCCGCTCTTGAGACACGGCACTATAGTTGATGATGTGACTCCCCATCACCATGCCGTTGGGAATTGTAATATCAACGTTTTTGATAGTCCGCATGCGCGTGACAAGTAACCCTTTTTCAATCACATCTCCAACGGTATCCGCGATTCTCACTCGGTCGCCAACGCGGAACGCACGTGTGTAAGTGAGCACCACACCAGAAACAATATTTGCGACAACCGAGGTCGCCCCCAGCGAGAATAACAAACCAATAAATATTGAAACACCTTGAAAAGCGGGGGATGAAGAACCTGGCAGGTAGGGGAATGCAAGCACAAGAGCGAGGGCAATCACCAAAATACGCACCAATTGATACGTAGGGATAGCCCACTCCGGATAAAAACCTGAAAGGGTGATCGTTCCTTTTTCAACCTCATTAAAAAGGAAGCGGATGAGTTTTAATCCGAAATACGTGATCACAATGATAACGATAAGACTCAACAAGCTGGGCAAATAACCTATAAAGCCCTGCCAACCTTTTTCGATTGTCTGAAAAATGCTGGTAAAGGTGTTGGTGACTGCCCCGCGTGTTTGCGGGAAAACGCTGAAAACACCCGTCAGGTAAATGAGTATCAGTAAAATGTTCACTGCGTAGCGGGTATACCGGCTAACTGTCAGCAGAAAACGTGTCAACTGGCTGGCAGTGAATACCTGTACCCGCTGGATTTTGAATCCTTTCAATCGCTTGTCTTGTTCCGCTTTAATTCGATTGGCAATCACTTGAAACCCAGCCTTTACCCAGCCTATTACTTTGAACAGCATAAAGGTTTCCAGGCCAATGAGCGCAAGGTTAAAGGTAAAGATAACTGCTGGTAATTGAACCAAGTTGAGTATTGTCTGCCATGCACTTGTTACAAATCCTGAAATATCAGGATGGCTAATCAGGGTTTGCCATGCTCCCCCTATGGAAAGAAGGACAACAAGTATCCGAGTTGCTTGCCGAATGCGGTGGTTGAACAACTCCGCGTCAGGGAGTTGCAAGCGCTTAACGACAAAATCAACAATGGGGGTGCGGTTGAGTAAACTAACAACCAGTTTAGCAATCCATCGGCTCAGAATCCAACCGAGTATCAGGATAAGCGCTGATAGCCCCAGGATTACCCAGACGACTTTCAAACTATTTTGAAGAAAGGTCGGGATGTCCATGTTTCAAGAATTCCTTTCAACGATTTCTATTTCATCTTCACTCAACCAATATATTATCCCCGCAGGGGACAACTCATACACCAGCTAACCAATCGCCTCATCCGTCGCTGCAATCTGCCGTGCCAGAATCTCTTTCTATTGTGGACTGCCTGGCTTCCTCAGGTGAGAGTGATGTTCCCGCTAGCGATTTCATCTGCGATAGCTTTAATGAGATTTTCTCTCATTGCATCATGTCCAGCAAGCCACTGAGTACGAAATTCCTCTGCTGCGGGTTCTGAAGGTTTGGTTTGAATGTATTGAAGCTTCGTGCCTGTATCCGTTAGCGTAAAGATGCGGGTTTGGATAAACTTTACAAACCCTAGATCTTCTTCAAGACTCATGTAATCGAAAGGCTTCCAATCGAGGATCTTCAAGGTTGCGTTGAAGTCATCGCCATGGGCACAATGATATCCAGATCCAGCCTGGGTGCGACCTCCAAGTGAGTCGACTCTCTCGTATGTGTCAAATAGCCCATACGTAACCGCAAGGCGTGGGACCGAAAGATATTCCCAGACAACCGAGACAGGGTAGGGTATATTCCATTCGAAGGTGAAAAAAGCAGATTCGGGCGAAATGAAGACGCGCTGTTTTTCCTGCTCACGTTCCCAGGCTTTATGCAGGTCAATTACCTGCATTTTTACTTCGCCGATGTGTTCGTATGTCTCGGTATGTGGAATAAGAGATTTGGCAAGTTCAGCGAGATTAAGCGCATCTGCTGCCTCTTCACTGAAAAGTGCGTAGCAGGGAATGCCCGATTCCTCAATAACGTGGTTTTTCAACATGCGGTGCGGTACGATCACGTCCGCGCCCATTAGTTCTTCATGGTCACCAAGTTTTTGAATGACATACTCCCCATGATGAATGACCATTTTCAGATCAAGGTTTTTCATGTTTTTGCAGGCGCGACAGGTACAGGTCGTATTAAATAGCATTTGCCGCAAGGTGTCTGCAAAGACAAAATACAAATTTTCGAGTGATTCTAATACCGTTTGCGGTGCTTCAAAATTTGTGTCAGGTATGTACATGAGTATGGCATCGCCACGGAAACCCGAGATGACGAAGGGGTGTTTGATGTTATTGATCTGTGCGTCGAAAAGGGATTGGATTGCGTCCTGCGCGTGATCGATCTCCGATTTGGTCAGGAACTCAGTGTACCCTGAAATGTCGGTAATGATGAAAAAACCTTTATTTGCCATGACACCTCCAGGGCGTCGAATATATTATTCCCTCAAGTTTACTCTAAAATGGACGGTTCCCCCGTTATAAATGGTTCCAAACACTTGCTTGGCTATTCTTCCCCTTACACAATTTCAATCTCTTCCTCCCTTAGCCCATAAATCATCCCCAAAGGGGACAACGCAAACACCAGACAATCGAAGGCCCCATCCGTGAACTCGATCTGCCGCGACAGCATCTCTTTCTCCTGCGGTGTTTCAAGGGCGGTGACCTGGCTCCGTCAGGCGAGGTTAGGGATTTCTCTCGCAGGAACTGAACCTCCACCTTGGCGGATCAGGTTGTAATTCCTACTGGGGTACATTTTTCGGGGGGATATATTGCTAGAAGTGGTTTGCAATCTCATTCTTTGGACACTTTATTTTTCGTGTATTCCAGGCATTTTTCAATTTCTTTGGTATCTATCACTTCATCAGCTTTGCTTGTTATAGAAAGTTGGATAGTTCCTTGGGTATCAATAACATTCATCGTCTCCACCTTTTGATACTCCTGGGTAGGGCAGGTACAACGTCCTTCACTGCACTCCTGGAAAGCCTCTAATAATTCTTCCTGCTTACCTTCCACTTCAGTGATATTTATGTCTATGCCATTCTTGTTGGTCGTGATCTTGGATTTCATGAGATACTCCTTCTTATCGTAAATTCTAAAAAATAATCCTTCGAAATACTAATCTTTTCCTTCTACATTCCTGATCTCTTCCTCAGTCATCCCATAGAGCTCATACACCAGACGGTCAATCGCCGCATCCGTTGACTCGATTTGCCGGGACAGCATCTCTTTCTCATTCAGACACTTTCTTAGGTCTTGCACGCATCGCCATAACATTATAAACAGACGGAAGCGTGGTCAATCTCTTTGACTGATCTAACTCATTAAGTTGAACTCCTGTGATTCCTTCCCACTTTTGAATATCAGAAACCATATAACGAAGAACATCTCCAAGATCAACGGTTTTGAAAACATGCAACCATTGAGTGTTATCTACTGGCAAAACAATTTCGGGCAAGACCGAAAATAGTATCTTACTAGCTCCAACCAAACCATAAGATGTTTTTCCTATCGTGAAAGGCAAAAGTGTTTTTGTAATTTTCCAGATTTCCGCAATTAATTCTTCACGTTCTCGTTCACTAATCTCCAATAAATATCTATCCCTGGAC
>JBAVJG010000252.1:0-13316 GCA_049687655.1 Anaerolineales bacterium
CAGCAATTTGAAGCGCCTGTCCGGAAGTGATATCACCAGCGACGTAGAAGAACACATCGCCTTCAGACCAGGTCAACAGTACCCGATCTCCATCTTCTGAGGCGAACAGACTTCCCGCAACTCCCCGGACCTCGACCGCCTGCTCCTCGGTGGACGGTTTCGGCGTCTCGTCAGATTGGCCCTGCGCGATGGAGAAGGAACCACCATCTGTCAGGGTATAGCGTTGCACGATCGCGCCGCGCACCTCTACCACATCTACCAGAGTCGCGCCATCGGGAGTGACATCAGGGGTGAGAAATTCGAATTCAGCGGAAGCAGCCGCTTCGTCCAGTGTGAGCGATTCAGGATTAAGGTCTGCAAAGCTCACCACTTCCACACCATCTGGAATCTCAAACGAGAAGATGGACTCATCCACACCCTGATTGACCTCAAGTTCCACTGCGGTGAAGCTGACTTCGCCCATGCTCCCGCCCGTGTACGCCGCGGCCAGGGGCACGTTGCGACTTTTGTCGATCCACAGGTTGAGGAGTCCGCCCACAGCAGCATATTCAGACGGCATTTGCTCCGGGATCGGCTTCAGTTCAAGCAGGTAAGTATTTGAATTTGCAACGGTCTCGCTGCCTGCTCTTTCCGCCTCGAAGTATTCCAACAACTTATCAACGGCTTCTTCAGCATTTTCAGGGTGTTCGAAATCAGACTTATCGAATTCACCGCCCAAAGGTCTTTTCTCTTCCATCGCCGCTTTGGCCTCAGCGACCGTGCCAACGAACACTTTTCCCTTGGCCGGGGAATAAGCCCAGACAGTTTCCCCATCACTGACGATAACCCCGCCTACGGCTTCTTCCTTGTCGGTTTCGAGGACTTCCAAACGAAATGCTCCCGGTCCATCCTCATTGTGGCGTCCCCAAACTTCAATTGTAGCGGAGACTTTTTCTTCCGGGCTGTCCACACTGACGTCCACAACCGCATGCGCATTATCGATCGTTTTGGAGGTATCAACAGTCTCGATCAGGATATCTCTGGCTGTAGGCTGCATCATCACAAATGCGCTCACAGTGGCTGCCAGTAGAACAATCGCTCCAACCACAAGCCAAGTGGTTTTTTTCTTGTCCATTTGTTTATCTCCTTATCTGGTCATAGAGTAGACGACCAGATATGTTTTTGTTTTACTAAGGTGTATTGCAATCCCAATAGTAGCATATCATTATGGAGAAAATGTGGATGTAATCTTAGGAAAATCTAATAAAAAGCCAATCACCGAGAGATTAATCTCCCGGCGATCATGGAACAATAGTCTAAAGAATTTGAATGCTGTTCCAATCAAGAAAGATATGGTGCAACAATTGGAAGTCAAGATAATTGGACTTACGCAGTTCGCAAAAGGTTACCGAAAATAAGGGGGGGTGCAGCATACCCCCCCTTATTTTCGGGGTACTCTCATTTAGCTGCGTAAGTCCTAATATGTTTTTCAGCGAGTTATTTCTTTTGCGGAATTCCCCCATTTTTATGAAACCCTAAGTTCCCAAGATCGCTAAAACTACCTGCGGTTAACCCGGCATTTTCATATACAGGGAACCTGTGCCCGGAATCGCGTAACTGCTTGAGGGACTGTGCCAGACCCAGGGTCCCGTATTCGCGCGTGCGGGAGGTGTGGTCCAGATCGATCATCTCGGTCATGATGGTCTGGTTGGTGCCGGCCTCCTGCAAGATGCGTCCATCCGGGTCGACGACCAGAGAACGGCCGCCGCCCCAGGGTCCGATGCCGTTGACGCTGACGAAATAAGCCTGGTTGAAAATAGAGTTGGCCCGGCACATAACCAGTTCCAGCTCGCGGTCGGAGGTGGGTGTCATCGTCGGGTGCAGGATGATCTCCGCGCCCATCCAGGCCAGGGTACGGCTGACCTCCGGGAACCAGGTATCGTAACAGATCAGCAACCCGAAACGGCCCACCTCAGGGATATCGAAGACGCAGTACCCATTACCGACCGCTGTCCCATTCTCGTACGGCAGCCAGGGGAACATCTTGCGGTACTTGGTCACGATCTCTCCCTGCGGCGAGATGACGACCGCCGTGTTATACACCTGGTCACCATCCTTCTCGTACATTGATCCGGGCACCAACCACTGTCCGGTCTTGCGCGCCAGGGCACACAAGCGATCGGTCAGGGGGCCAGGAATGCTCTCCGCGTTCTGCTTCCAGGTATCGGGTTTCTCTGTAGAAACGAATTGCACCAGCCCCGGCACGATCAGCTCGTGGAAGAGGACCAGATCTACCCACGGAAAATTTCGCCGGATGTTGAGCGCAATATCCGACATTTTATCCACCGTGGCATTCGCATCCCACGGCACCACAGACATCTGAACTCCGGCAACACCGAATAAACGTGACATCATTCCTCTATCAGATCAGGGATTTTCTTCTACAAAATGACAGGCGACATAACGCAGCGTTCTTACCTGGCGAAATTCTGGTTCCATTTCGCGACAGATTTCCTGCGCCAAAGGGCAGCGCGTGTGGAACCGGCAGCCTGGTGGCGGCGCAACCGGGCTGGGCACGCTACCTTCCAGAACGGTCAGATCGCGCCGCATATCTACCACCGGTAATGGGATGGCGCCAAACAAGGCCTGTGTATACGGGTGCAGTGGAGCTTCGAACACCTCTTCGCTGGGTCCCAACTCCACCAGCTTGCCCAGGTACATGACACCGATGCGGTCGCTGATATGCTGCACCACGTTCAGGTCGTGTGAGATGAACAGATAAGTCAGCCCGTGTTCTTGCTGGAGTTCTTCCAGCAGGTTGATGATCTGCGCCTGTACCGAAACATCCAGGGCGGAGGTCGGTTCGTCCAACACGATCATTTGTGGATTGAGCGCCAGTGCGCGTGCAATCGCTACCCGCTGGCACTGCCCGCCGGACATCTCGTGCGGGAAGCGATCCAGGTGCTGCGAACCCAGACCGACCTGTTCCAACAGTTCGACTACACGCCCCCGGAGCTTACCCCATCTAAGTACATGATGCGTGCGCAGCGGTTCGGCCACGATCTGCTGTACCTTCATGCGTGGACTCAACGACGAAAGCGGGTTCTGGAAAACGATTTGCATCCGGCGGCGCATCGAACGCATCTGCTTTCCACTCAGTTCAGTGATGTCTTTATGATCAAAAATGACTTTGCCCTCAGTCGGCTCGATCAACCCCAGTAACATCCTGCCAAAGGTGGTCTTGCCGCAACCTGACTCACCCACTAATCCAAGCACTTCGCCCGCGTGAATGTCCAGGCTGACATCATCCACCGCATAGACGTAGCGCGCGCCACCTGAAAGCCAGCCCCCCGGTAGACGGAAGTGCTTTGTGAGGGACTTTGCTTCAACCAGCGGAGTAACGGAAATACGGACAGGAGCTCTCATCGATCAACTACCAGAAAACAAGCGCTTTTGTGGTCTTCTTCAACATCGAATAAACCCGGGGTTTCCCGGGTGCAACGTTCGAAAGCAAATTCACAGCGTGGGGCAAAGGCGCAGCCCACCACTTCGCCGGGATTTGATGGAACTGTGCCGCGTATTGCCGCCATCTTCTGCCCGCGCGAGCCAGGACGGGGGATGGCGTTCATCAATCCGCGTGTGTAGGGATGCTGCGGATCGTTGAAAATATCGCGTGTGAAGCCACTTTCAGCCACGCTGCCGGCGTATAAAACGGCCAATCGGTCACAGGTTTGTGCGACTACACCCAGGTTGTGCGTGATCAGGATGACGGAGAAATCCATCCGTTTTTGCAGGTCTCGCAGCAAACGCAGGATCTGGGCCTGGATGGTCACGTCCAGGGCAGTGGTGGGTTCATCTGCGATCAGCAGGCGCGGGCGGCAGGAGAGCGCCATGGCGATCATGACGCGTTGCTGCATCCCACCGGAAAGCTGGTGCGGATACGAGGTCAGGATGCGCTTGACATCCGGCAGGCCGACGGCTTCCAGCATATCCGCCGCATGCTGGCGCGCCCCGGCGGATGTCATCGGCAAATGCTGGCGTACCACGCGCACGATCTGTGAGCCGATGGTAAAGACCGGGTTGAGTGAGGAGGAGGGGTCCTGGAAGATCATGGCGATCTCCCCGCCGCGCACTTCCTCCATCTCGTGTTTCTGCAATTTCAGCAGATCCTCGCCTTCGAAAAGGACCTGTCCCTGCGGGATGCGCGCCGAACGCGGTAGCAGGCGCAGGATGGACAGACCGGTCACGGTCTTCCCGCAGCCTGTCTCGCCGACCAGACCGAAGATCTCGCCCTTGTGCACTTCGAACGAGACGCCCATCAGGGCCTGATGCACGCCCCGGCTGGTGCGGAATTCGAGGTGGAGATTATGTACCTCGAGTAACGCGCCCTTCGACTGCGCTACGCTGCGCTCAGGGACTAATGTAACCATCATCGGTACTGCCTCGGGTCGAAGATATCGCGCAGGGTGTCGCCCAGCAGGTTGAAAGCCAGGACCACGACGAAAATTGCGATGCCAGGGAAAGTTGAAATCCACCACTGCTCCAGGATGAAGGAACGTCCCTCACTGACCATCAATCCCCAATCGGGGTTGGGCGGCTGCGTGCCCAGGCCGAGGAAAGCCAGCCCGCCCATCACCAGGATGACCGTGCCCATGTCCACGGTGGCCTGGACGAGGATGGGGGAAATCGTATTCGGCAGGATATGGCGCAGGATGATGACCCAGTCACTGACGCCGATGGCCTGGGCGGCTTCCACGAAATAGCGCTGGCGCAGCGAAATGGTTACGCCGCGCACCAAACGCGTGTACCACGGCCACCAGGAGATGACCAGCGCGATGGCAGCGTTCTCGAGTCCGCGCCCGAGCGCCGAGACAATGGCCATCGCCAACAGCAGCGACGGAAAAGCCAGGAACAGATCGGTAAACCGCATAATAGCTTCGTCAACCCAACCGCCTTTGTAACCGGCAATCGCGCCCAGCGGCGCGCCCAACAGCACCGCGAAGACCACCACACCAATCGGCACGATCAGGGCGGAACGCGCGCCTACGATCACACGGCTGAGCATATCGCGACCCAAGCGGTCTGTACCGAAGATGTGCTCGCCGGACGGGGCCAGCATAGTATTGTCCACGTTCGTCCTGCCAGCGCCCTCCTTCGGATAAGGTGCAATTTGGGTTGCAAAGATTGCCATCAAGATGAACACCACCAACACAACCGTGCTTGCCAGGGAAAGCGGATCGCGCACAATGACGCTCAGCACGTGCCGGGTGGTACGTGTGCTCTGGGAGGTTTCGAGGTTGGCAACTTGGACGGCGCTCATAACTATCTCAAAAGTTAT
Source organism: Anaerolineales bacterium (assembly GCA_049687655.1). GTDB lineage: Bacteria > Chloroflexota > Anaerolineae > Anaerolineales > Villigracilaceae > JAABUE01. Next base: position 5,318 of record JBAVJG010000252.1, read on the forward strand.
TCGCTACGGATGAACAATGATTTTTTGATGAATTTAATTAGCTTTAGGGCAGCTATACATCGTTTATCGAGTGAAAAAAGTTTATCTGCGTTCATCTGTGGTTGATTTTGCAAATTTCCAGGTATTCTCATCTCAAGCTGATGCGCGGGTCGATCCACGCCTGGGATAAGTCCACAAGCAGGTTGATAAGCACGTAACCGGCCGAACCGAAGAGCGTCACACCCATAATAGCGGGATAATCGAGGTTCAACAACGAACGCACGGTGAACAGACCCAATCCGGGCCAGTTGAAGATGATTTCCACAAAGAAAGTGCCTGTCAACGCAAAAGCGACCGTCAGTCCGATGACCGTCAGTGTGGGGCTGATGGCGTTTTTCAGGGCGTATAGATAGGTGACGATCAAATCACGGATGCCATAAGCGCGCGCCGTACGGATGTAGTCCTGCTCGAGCACTTCGAGCATGGCAGCGCGCGTCATGCGAGCGATCAGGCCGGTCGGGTAGGCGGCCAGGGTCACTGCGGGTAGGACCAGGTGAAGGGCAGCGTCCTTAAATGCGACCCAATTTTGAGTTAAGAGAGAATCGATCAGGATGAAGTTGGTGATCTGCTCCACCGGGCTGGTAAAGCGTAAGTCACCGCTGACGCGCCCGGCCAGGGGGAATAAGTCCAGATTTCTGAAAAAGAGAATTTGCAGGAGCAGCCCGAGATAGAAGGCGGGCATCGAAACACCAACAATGGAAATGGTGCGTACAACCACATCCAGCGTGTTGCTCTGAGCACGAGCGCTCAGCACACCCAGCGGCACACCGATCAGGACAGCCATGATCATGGCTGTGACCAGCAATTCCAGGGTGGCGGGCAGGCGTTCGGTCAACTCCTGCAAGACCGGACGTTTGCTGCCGATGGAGGTGCCCAGGTCACCACGCAACAGATCACCCATATAAATGGCATACTGGACGGGGAGCGGTTTGTCCAGCCCAAGTTTTTTTTCGACGCGCGCAATATCCTCTGGTCGTGCCCGGGGGCCAATGTACAGGGCCGCCGCATTGGATGGTACCACCCGCGCCAGGAAGAACGCGATGATCGACACGCCAATCAGCACGAACAGGGAGGTGAAGAGCCGCCGGAGGAAAAATTCAAGTTTGCGCATGGTAAGAAAATTGCCACAGAGACACGGAGCACACGGAGAGAATTCTACCTCTGTGATCTCTGTGACTCTGTGGCTTAGAGTGTGGAACTACAATACTATACTATTCTCCCGCGGGATGCAGATCATAGAAGAAGTATTGCACGAACGGGTAGTTCAAATTGTACTGGAAACCTTCGATATGGTTAGGGATGATGAAGACCGCTTTGGTATCGAAGAAGAATAGGCCGGGCGCTTCATCTACTAGCAGGTTCATGGCTTCCACGTATTTTTCCTGCGATGTGACCGGATCAGACACTGTCAGACCGATGGCCTCGTCGACCAGCGCATTGAAATCCGGGTTGTTCCAGTACGACAGGTTGAAGAACGGAGCTTCTGTGTAGTAGAACATGGACCACAGGTTATCTGAGCCCGCATCTGAGTAGGTCGGCCAGTAGAGCAGCAGGAACATATCCTGGGCGTTGGCGGGATCGGATTTGGCCTCTTCCCACTGCTGGTTGAAGGCGATCGCTTCCAGAGTCACATTCACGCCGATCTGCTCAAACGAATCTTTAATGAGCGGAGCGAAGGCGGCTTCCGTGTCATTTTCAGCCGCATAGGTCAGGCGCAGATCGAATCCGCCGCCCTCATAACCGGCATCCGCCAACAAGGTGCGGGCCATCTCGAGATCATAGCTGTACTGGTCAACTTCCGGTGACCAGGGCCACACACCCTCCGGGACAGGGCCGCGTGATTGCGTACCCAGGCCTTTCGCGCCAATGGTGATGATGTCATCGTAAGGGATAGCGTACGAAAGCGCCTGGCGCACCATGACATTATCCAGCGGTGGGCGTAGGGTATTGAAGAAGCCAACATAGTTGAAGAAAGACGGCTCTTCATAGTAAGTGTATCCGGGATTGTTCTGGAAGGCTTCATAGTTCTCTATCGGGATGCGTGTCACCAGGTCGGCATCGCCGCCCTCCAGCATCTGTTGTTGAGTAGTGGCTTCGGTGACGATTTGCACCAGCACCTTGTCGAACTGACCTTCTTCCCAACCACCCCAGTAGGATTCATTGCGAGTGAAAACAATTTCCTGGTCAGGCGTGTAGGATTCGACCATGTAAGGTCCGGTTCCATAGCTCGTTCCGTCATTCCAGAAATTCTCGTCTGCGGCAGCGGATTCCAAAGCCTTCGGACTGACGATCCAGGCTCCGTACAGGGAAGACGCGATCAGATCGATCGGCGCGGGAGCAGTCAGGTTGAATTGTACGGTCAGGTCATCCGCCACTTCTACAGAGTCCAGCATCCACCAGATGAAAGACGCGCCAGCATGGTCAGCGGCGGCTTCGATGGAGGCCTTGACGGCTTCGGCGTTCATCGGCTCACCGTCGTGGAAGGTCACATCCGGGCGCAAGTGGAAGGTCCAGACCGTTCCATCATCGTTAGATTCCCAGGTTTCGGCCAGCAAGGGCGTGAACTTTTCTGAAGCCTCGGGCGGATTGATGCGCAGCAACTGCTCATAAACGTTGGCCATGTAGGCTGCTTCGGTTGAAAAGGAGGCCACCGGGTCCCAGGTAGTGATGTTGGCCGTATTGGCAATCGTGAGCACCGATGGTTGTGCCATGGGGGCCTCTGTAGGTAGGGGCTCAGTAGGTTCGGGGGCTGCAGGTTCCGCGGGTTCTTGCGGTGCAGCAGGCTCTTCAGCAGGACTCGGACCGCAGGCGGCCACCAGCATAACCACTGTCAGCAGGGTAAATAGAAATAGTTTTCGGTTCATCTTTTCTCCTCTCGGCGAGATATAGAAACATCAGTCTAATCGTAGCATGTTGAGTTTGCAAAATGTTTGCAAATAGATTATCTGGAGTCCAAAATCTCCTGATTTTGGCACTTTGCCAACGTCTAGCCCCCTTTGGGGATAATAAGATGTTGGACTCCGCCTATAAAGTTATAATAAACATAGATGAAGCCCTCAATATTGTTGCACACCAAATTCCTGGTCCCACGTCCAACACCGGACCTGCTGCCCCGTCCACACCTGGTTGAATGGCTGGAAAATCAAATGGACAGGCGACTCATCCTGATCTCTGCACCGGCCGGATACGGGAAAACCACCATCCTGGTAGACTTTCTCAGCGCATCTGACCGTCCCTTTGCCTGGTACCAGCTCGATGCCAACGACAGCGACCCGACCGTTTTCCTGACCTATCTGATCGAAGCCCTGCGTCGCATGAAAGACGCACCGGCTTCCATCACAAACGCCATCGGACAGACAGCCCAATCTCTGCTGGACAATTCTGATTCGTCCGTCTCCCCTCTACGTGTGTTAACGGTGCTCATCAACGAGCTGACCGAGCAAATCGAGGATGTCTGGCTGCTGGTCCTGGAAGATTATCACTACGTCACCAATCCGATCGTACACCAACTGATGGATTTTCTGCTGGAGAATGCGCCCTCCGGTTTACGGCTGGTCATCTCCACCCGCGCCGATCCGCCTGTGGCACTGGCCCGTTTGCGCGCGCGAGGTTTGCTGGCTGAGATGCGATCCTCGTCCCTGCGCTTTCGTGATGAGGAAGTGAATGCCTGGCTGGAACAAAACTTGCCCGATCTATCTACCGACAACCTGAATTTGTTGCGCGAAAAAACGGAGGGCTGGGTGGCTGTATTACAGATCATGCGTTCCTCCTTAAGCGGAAAGGATGCTCAGGGGATGAACGAAGTGCTGGCAGGTTTGGGTGGTACACAGCAGTTTGTCTTCGAGTATCTGGCGGAAGAAGTCTTCCGTCGGCTGCCGGACGATACAAGGGAATTCCTGCTGAGGACATCTATTCTTTCCCAAATGGATGCGGCTGCCTGCAACGCGGTAGCCGGGATGCAAGAGTCACAATCCACCTTACAACGTCTGGAAAAGCAAAATCTATTCTTAACCAGTCTTGATCCCAACCGGCGCTGGTATCGCTATCATTACCTGTTCCGTGACTTTTTGTATAATCGATTGCAGCGCGAAGGAGTAGAACACGTAAAAAGTCTGGAAAAAAAAGCGGGGACTCACTACGAGGAACAAGGTGAACTCGAAGCAGCCTTCAACCACTACCAGGCGGCGCAGGATTACGAATCTGCCGCGCAAGTCATTTTAGTTTTCGCCGCGGACTTTGTCGAACGCGGACGCGTCGAGATCCTGCATCGCTACCTGAATGCATTACCAGTCGAAGTCCTGCGGTCAAACCCGGAGTTGTTGTTACAGCATGGCAACGCCCACTGGCGTCTAGGGCAGGCTGGCCTGGCCATTGCAGCTTTCGAAGATGCACATTCGGCCTTTTCTGGAATGGGCAACTCCGGGGGAGTCTGCCGCGCGCTCACCCGGCTGGCGGAGGTCAACCGCGCCCAGGGACATTATCGTCAGGCGCAACGTCTCGTCACTGAGGCATTATCCCATGTTGCTGAGGATGACCATGTCGCCCGTGCTGAAGCGCTGCTGGCGCTTGCAAAAAGTACCGGTTTCCTAACTGGAATGGACCAGGGGCGTTTGCTGGCTGAGCAGGCCATTGAAGAATCGCGAAAAGCCAGTGAGCATCTCACTCCGCTGGCACGTGCGAATTATCTGCAATCGCTGGGGCAAATTTGCTGGTGGCACGGCGACCCGCAGGCCACCGTCCGTTATTGTCAGGAGGCACTGCAACTGGCTCCCGAAGGACTTTCCCCGATTGCCGCCCAAGCCTATGTTTCAATGACAACGCCCTACCTTTACTGGCGTGAGTTGGACAAGGCCCTGGGATACGCCGAACGCGGACTTGAAATTGCCCAGACACTGCATTTGAAAGAGTTGCTACCGAGCGCCTACACTGCTTTGGGAAATGTGCTCACCCGCCTGGGAGAGACCGCCCGTGCAGAAACCTGCCTGCGCCAGGCGATGGATATCGGCCAGCAGTTGGGGCTGGCCTCTTACGAACAAATGATGGCGACTGGTTTTCTGGCCTATAACCTGTGCGGACAGGGACGAGTGGACGAAGCTCGTCAACTAACCGAAGGTGTGCTCTGGTCATATACCGGAAATCCAGACACTTATGAAGCCTACGTCTGCCGCAGTGTACTGGCTGATGTAGCCCTCGAGGCCAGCCAACTCGACAAGGCCGAATCGCTTTACGCTGAGCTCCTGGAAGTTGGTGAGCGCCGTCAATTCCGCATTCCACTTGCGATGGTCTATTTCGGGCTGGCCTACATCCACCTCGAAACGGGGCGTCGCGATAGCGGCCTGAAATTTGCCCGCAAAGCATTGCATCTACTTGAAGCAGCAAAAGTATTCCAGCTATTTCTGGATCAGGGGAACCGCAGCAGGGTAGTCAGCCAGGCACTGATCGAAGACGGGGAGCAAAGTCCATTTCTGGAACGGGTTATCGAAAATTTACCTGAAGAACATTCCCGGATATCCATCGTCAACGAATATACGATCAACGTGGAAAGCCTGGGTACCTTTTGCGTGCTTGTGGGGGGAGATGAAGTTTCACAGGAACGCTGGGTTTCGGCCAAGGCGCGCGATTTGCTGGCTTATTTTGTCACATTCCGAGGCGAGCGTATCCCGGTAGAGCGCGTCTTCGATGCCATCTGGGGGGAGAAAGGCTCCAGCCGGACGGCTTTCCACACTGCCTTATCCCGCTTGCGCAATGCGCTGCGAACAGGTGATGAAACATATCGCTTTATCCTTGTTGAAACAGGAGAGTACTGGCTGGATGTTTCCCGGTTCCGTATTGATATCGATGAATTTGATGTGGCACTGGCCAAAGCCCGCTCTGCAACCAGCACATTAACGGCAATCAGATGGTATCAAAGTGCAGTGGAGATTTACAGAGGGGAGTACCTGCAAAATCTATATTACGAATGGGTCTTCCCGGAACGCCGGCGTGTGAACCAAGCCTATCTGGGCGCGTTGCAGGAGTTGGTTTCCTACTTCGCCTCCAGCCCGGATCCTGAGCCAGCTCTCCGTTATTTTGAGGCAGGTTTGCAAATCGACAATATCAATGAAGAGCTTTATTGCCACGCTATGAAAGCATATTGCACAATGGGAGACCGCGCTGGGCTGGTCAGGCTATTTCAGGAACTCAAGCAAATCTTATCGGTTGAGCTAGAGATCCCACCATCGCCATCCACGGTTTCTCTATACCAAAATCTGCTAAAAGTATTAAGCTCTTAATCCGATCTTGATGACAAGTTGGCTCATGATCTATGTGCGGAGAACTTTTTGTAACATCCCGGTTATTTTAGTCGATTATGAGCCCCTTGAATATTCAACATAAACTGCTGGCTAAGACTTGTTTTTGAAATATCTTCCATGCTACACTCTCTTTACCTTGTTCAAGTGCGGTCGATGACCGACGAGGAGATAGCATGTCCCTTCAAGATACCACGCCACGACAATATTTCTTCAACGGAATAAGCCCTGATGGAAATTATCTTTTTGAAGAATATTCTGTAGAGCAGGTATTTAAACTCGCACAAGGCGAATATGAAAAAATAACTGAGGCAGATCAAAAGAGAATTCGGTATCTCAGTACAACCAAAGAAAAGGCTTTCTATGGTTTTGATGCCCCTTTAAATGAAATTTCTGAAGCCGGGTGGGGCGTTATCGCACATGAAAGCCTCAGCGAAGAAATTCTACATGAAATTGAAAAGTTAAGGTCGCATCGGAAGACTCACGGCAACATATCTGATAAATTGTGCCCGGAAATTATCAAATTGACAGGTATCCCGGATTACAGAAAGTTCTTAGCAGAGAGGAATGTCTCACCGGGATTTGGGAATGTAGAGAAATTACCCTATTATTTATTGATCGTCGGCGGGCCGGAAGTGATCCCATTTCGTTTTCAATACGAATTGGCGACGGAGTACGCGGTTGGACGCATCGCTTTTAAAACCAGGGAGAGTTATCAAGCCTACATCGAACAGTTGATTGCGTATGAAACGGCAGCCACGATCCCAACGGAACGAAAGATAGCATTTTGGAGCCCTGCTAACATTGACGATCAGGCCACATCGATAAGTTCTCGCTTCCTGGTTAATCCCCTTTATGATGATTTAGATCCACAGATTAATCTCCAAAAAGAGTTGTTTATCGGGGATAAGCCCGGTCGGGAGGCCAGCAAGAAAAATCTGACTGGATTGCTCAATCGCAAAAAAGCGCCTGCGTTGTTGTTTACCGCCAGCCATGGACTGGGACACCAAATTATCGACTCTGAAGAAAAAATGCTCTTGCAGGGTGCATTGGTCACACAGGATTGGGAGAAAGGCAAATCGATAACTTCTGACGCCCTGTTCAGTGGAAACGAACTGGCAAACGGCGCGAATGTGCATGGCATGGTCCATCTCGCATTTGCCTGTTTCGGTGCGGGAACCCCTGCACAAGACGATTATGAAAAGGATTACTCTTCACCGATTTTGCAACCTTACACCTCTCAATACCCGTTTATTTCCCACCTGGCCAGCCAGGAACTGGTAAATGGAGCTTTAGCCTTTATCGGTCACGTGGACCGGACTTGGGCCTTTTCATTTATAGGCGAAAGGCAATTGCACCTGGAAGGCTTCGAACGAGCCATCCGGAACATGCTTTTGGGAAAAAGGGCCTGGCCAATCGGGCATTGTTTGCGAGACATCTATGATAAAGCGCTGCATCTTTCAAAGAGCCTGCTCGAAGATTTACACGATATGAAATTTGGCAGGATCTTTCCTCCACGGATAATCGCTGACAAATGGGTAGAAAGGAATGATGCCCGTGCCTATGCCCTGATCGGTGACCCGGCGGTAAGGCTCAGGGTCAATGACATGGAATAACCAAGTTGAAGCGCCGCTCATCACGGCGTTTTTTTAATTCTTAGGAGGTTACGC
>JBAVJG010000253.1:0-5745 GCA_049687655.1 Anaerolineales bacterium
CTGGTACAGGTACCCTGCCGGTTGCGGATGCCTCCGCTTCCCCGTCCACGACCACCTGCAACTCATGTGATGGGATACTGCCTGTGATGAAAACCGAGTCCAGAGACGGATCGGCCAGGATTGGCAGGGTCACCGACTGTACGTCAGTTTCGGGCGTCACAATGACCTGCGCGCGCGGGACGAACAGGGACGCCATAGCCAACACTGCCAGGACTCCAAACGAAAAAAAACTGATCCGCGTGACTGGATGGCTACGCCACGCTTCTTCCTTGGCCCGAACCTGCCTCCGCGTCTCACGCAGGTTCTGACGCGGGTGACGGCGGACCCGTTTCCTGTGTAAATCGCGTTCTGGCCAGGGCTTGCGTTGTGCCTGCCCGGTGGAGTTGAACACCGGAATACCCTGCGCCTGTGCCTCGCGCCGGATATTGCGATGGCGGGTGACCAGTCCCAACTGCCCGCCCAGTGCAGCCGCGTGCCGTTGCAAGACCTTCAAGTCCAGCGGGCGCAGAGCGATACGCTCTGATTTGGGCCAGACCAGTAAAATGCGCGGCGTCTTGGCCCACGACATGCGGTCGCGGACGGAAATCAAGTCATCGTGCGATTCGAGCGGGATGAGCTGGGTTTTCATGCAGGGGTGATTATAACGTAGGGGAGTGATATGCTCTGATAAGATTCTAAGTCTTTCTCATATCACCTGGAAATAATATTCTTGACGATTCTTCTAAAATCATTTATAAATACTAAGAAATGTCGTTTTTGTGCAAAATTATCTGGAATTGCTTCCGAAAACGACATAATATGAATAATTATTGTCATTTTATTACTAAATTAGCATTTGCAAACCATCAAGTATATCCGAATTAAAAGTTAATATGGTACTTATCTGCGCCGGGTAGGTAAATGTTCCCATGACAGGAGGAGATATGCCCCCTTACGCTGACGTAATCATTACGAATGCGCACGCTTTCACTGCCGATCAATCCAATCCACATGCCGAGGCAGTTGCTGTCAAAGACAATCGAATCGTCTTTGTCGGTAGCAAGACGGGTGTCGAGGGTTGGCGCGGTCCTGCCACGAGGGAGATAGACGCTCAGGGTAATACTTTGCTTCCTGGATTCATTGATTCTCATTTTCACTTGTTATGGGGATGTGTCTGGCTGGGAAGCGCGCAACTTCAGGAAGTCAGAACTAAGGATGATCTGAAAAAGGTTCTGCTCGATTTCGCAGGCGAAAACAAAACTGCACCCTGGATAGATGGGCGCGGCATTAAGTATGGCATCCTTTCGTCCCGTCAGGAACTGGATGAGATTATCCTCGACCGGCCGGTGTATGTCGGTGCGTATGATGGTCATACAGCCTGGGCCAATACGAAGGCGTTGGAAATGGCCGGGATATTGCAGCCAGGCAAAGAGATTGGACCGAACGGCATCATTGTCCGTGATGAAACGGGGCTGGCTACCGGCGAGTTGCGCGAAGGGGATGCTATGAGCGCTGTCCATGATCTGGTGCCGGAGCCCTCCGCGGTGCGTAAACGCGAATTGCTAAAACTGGGAATGAAACAGATCACGGCCACAGGCGTGACCAGCGTGCACAATATGAACGGCGATATGGAAGAAATGCTGACCTATGCCGCGATGGAAGATACCGGTGAGATGCTGTTGCGCGTATATGTTCCTTATTGGGTTAAACCTGAAGCTACGGAGGAAATGCTTTTGGAGGCTGGCGAGATGGCCAAGGTACAGGGAGATTACGCTCGCGGCGGGGCGGCCAAGTTTTTCATGGACGGTGTTTGGGAATCTTATACTGCCCTGAACCTCGATCCATATGCAGACGATCCAGATGCAACAGAGGAAGGCATCTGGAGTGCGGAGAGGTTTACTCAGATGGCAGCCGCCTGCGACAAGATGGGTTTGCAGATTTTCGTGCATGCCTGTGGCGATGGGGCTGTTCGCAGGACGTTGGACTGTTACGAAGCGGTCCAAAAATTGAACGGCGAACGCGACAGCCGTCACCGGGTGGAGCATATAGAGGTCATACACCCCGACGACATGCCGCGCTTCAAAGAACTGGATGTGATCGCTTCGATGCAACCGATCCACGCGCCAATCAGTGTGGAGGAGGCGGATGTGTGGCTCTCTCGAACCGGGGAGCAGCGCTGGCCGGTTTCATTTGCGTGGCGCGATATAAAGGATGCCGGTGCTACTCTGGCTTTTGGCAGCGACTGGACGGTTGCCCCTTACAACCCGATGCTGGGGTTGTATGCGGCGCTCATTCGCCAACCTTACGCGCCTGATCACCCAGACCAACGTTTGCAATTGGAAGAGCTTTTGCTTGGATATACCCGGGATGCTGCTTATGCGGAATTCCAGGAACATCAGAAGGGGCAATTGAAGGTGGGCTATCTGGCAGATATCGTTCTACTTTCGAAAGATATTTTCAAGGTCCCTTCGGATGAGTTGAAAGATGTGACTCCTCTGTTCACGATGGTGGATGGCAAAATGGTCTATGAGGCGTAACAGATGAGTACCTACGCCCTGCGCCGCATCTTGCAAACCATTCCCATTTTGTTCATCATCAGCGTGCTGCTGTTTATCATGGTGCGCGCTGCCCCTGGCGGCCCATTGACAGCTGCCCGGCGGAACCCCAACATCACGGAAGAGAAAATCCAAAAACTGGAAGAACAGCTTGGGCTTAACCGTCCCCTACCTGTGCAATATGTCGATTGGGTTGGGAAAATGTTGCGTGGTGACATGGGCCAATCTATCAAATTCCGCCGCCCGGTTTCGGAGATGATTGGCGAACGCATCCCGAATACCCTCATCCTTGTTGGCCTTTCATTTCTTGTAGCCCTGCTGATTGCCCTGCCAGTTGGGATTCTTTCGGCTCTGAAACCATATTCCCTGTTTGATTACATTGCGACTACTCTCACATTCCTGGGACAATCCCTGCCAGTATATTGGTTGGGACTGGGCTTGATCTTATTGTTTTATGTCACCCTGAAAAACCCATTTAATGGCAATCCATTGTTTCCAGGTGGGTCTATGAACACATTTGGAAAGGAGGGCGAACTCCTGGATACGCTCTGGCACCTGGTGCTGCCAGTGACTGCCTTAAGTCTGGGATGGTCGGCCTGGTACTCGCGCTTTTTGCGCTCCAGTATGTTGGATGTGCTACATGAGGATTATATCCGTACAGCGCACGCCAAAGGGTTGAACAAACGTGTCGTATATTACACTCATGCGCTGAAAAATGCTATTTTGCCTTTGATAACCATCATGGCTCTGGACTTGCCCACATTATTTGCCGGAGCGCTTTTTGTGGAGACGATCTTCTCCTGGCCCGGTATGGGACGCTTGTTTTGGGATGCCGCCCGCGGAAGGGATTATCCCGTTTTGCTGGGCGTAGTTATGATCACTGCTGTGCTCATTATCAGTGCGAATATCCTGGCGGACCTGACCTATGGATTTCTCGACCCAAGGGTGAAATATGAGTGAGCTAAGCAAAACCGGGTCCAATGGGCAGAGCATGGCAGGCATCATTATCCAGCGCTTCTTCAAACACCGTTTGGCCAGCCTGGCGATTGTGGCATTACTTATCCTGATATTATCGGCGGTGTTTGCCAGCCAGAGCCCCTACACTCCGACAGAGCAGGAACCGATCAACAGTTTTCAACCCCCGAGTGCAGAGCATTGGTTTGGCACAGATGAATTAGGCAGAGATATTTTCACCCGGATTCTTTATGGTGGAAGGGTCTCTCTCGCTGTGGGCCTACTTTCAACCTTTTCATCGATCTTAATTGGTGTAATCGTTGGAGCGTTATCGGGATATTACGGTGGTTGGATAGATTCTATTCTGATGAGAGTGACGGATGCTTTTTTAACTTTCCCAACACTTTTTGTACTTATCTTGCTGGGGGCCTTTCTGCGTGAACAGCCAATTCCCTGGCTGAAGAACAGCGTCCTTGTTGTGATTGTCATCATAGCCGTGCTCTCATGGATGTGGCCGGCGCGCCTCGTTCGCAGCCTGTTTCTGGTACTGCGTGAGCGTGATTTCGTCACTGCCGCACACGCGATAGGGGGGGACAATTCCCACATAATTATGCGTCATATCCTGCCAAATTGTCTCGGGCCGATCCTGGTCAGTGCAACGCTTCAGATGGCGTATGCCATCATAACGGAGTCAGGTTTGAGCTATCTCGGATTCGGAGTCCAGCCGCCTACGCCGACCTGGGGCAGCATCCTGTCTACTGCGCAGGTGCATGTCTTCAAAGCCCCCTGGCTGGCCTTCTACCCGGGCCTGATGATTTTTATCACCGTGATGGCCATCAACTATATCGGTGATGGCCTGCGTGATGCGTTCGATCCCTATGTGATTCACACCGGGAACAATTAACCCCCGGTGATTTAGTTCCTGAAGGAGGAAGAAATGAGATCTAAACTTTTGACCCTGCTGCTGGTGGCTGTTTTTCTGTTGACCGCCTGCGGTGGAGGGGCTGCAACCCAGGCTCCCGAAGAGCCGGCGCAACCCGCTCCCGAGGAGCCTGCCGAGCCCGCTCCCGCTGCTTCAGAAGCGCCTGCTGACCCTATGCAGGAAGACGGTGGAACGGTCACACTCATCATCCCTGAAGAGCCGACCACATTGAACTACTTCCAGGCGGAGGCAGCCATTACCCGTCAGGTTGCGGAGGCCACCAGCATGACCGGCCTGGTAACCATCGATCAGAACGGCGACTTCATCCCGATGCTGGCAGAGGAGCTGCCGACACTCGATAATGGCGGCCTTTCTGAAGATTATTCGGTTGTTACGTGGACACTGAAACCGGACCTGATGTGGTCGGATGGTGAGCCCATTACATCAGATGATATCAAGTTCACCTGGGAAGTACTGTCCAGCCCGGATTCCGGCGCGTTGACGGGTACAGGCGGTTTCGACCAGATCGCTTCCGTGGAAACGCCGGATGATCTGACTGCTGTTATCACTTATTCCACTCCCTACCCTGCTTATATCGATCAGTTTGCCTATGGTTTACTGCCGCGTCATGCCACTGGCGAACCGGCTGACATGGCAAACTGGGAATGGAACCGACAGCCGGTTGGCGCAGGTCCCTTCGTCGTCAGCAACTGGGTTTCCGGCCAGAGCATTGCTTTGGAGCGCAATCCTAACTACTTCGAGGAAGGCAAGCCTTACCTCGACCAGTTGGTTTACGCTATTGTGCCCGAACCTGCTGCGCAAACTGCGATGATGTTGCAGGGCGAAGCACAGGTACATCTTTGGCCCAGCGAAGATGAATCTGAATATAATTCCTTGTTGGAGGGCAAAGCCCACCAGGAACTCGTGCCGGGCATCTGGAACATGGCCATCGATTTCAACTTAAGCGCGCCTTTCGACGGCGATCCCGGCCCGATGCCTCCTCATCCTATCCTGGGTGATTTGCGCGTGCGCCAGGCTATTGCATCGGCGATTGACTATGACACTCTGGTAGGGGATGTGCTCTTGAGCACAGTTTCGCACTCGACCAACCCGTTTGCCTATGGCTGGTACTACTGTGATCTGCCACGTCCGTTCCCGTATGATCCCGATAAAGCCAAATCACTGCTTGAAGAGGCCGGCTGGGTGGAAGGTTCTGACGGTATCCGTGTGGCGGAAGGGGCTGAGTATGCTCCCGATGGCACACGCCTCTCGCTGGAACTGCAGGGCTACACCAACTTCGAACCGCTGCAGCGCACCGAAAAGTTCATGTAGTAC
>JBAVJG010000254.1:0-2614 GCA_049687655.1 Anaerolineales bacterium
GTACCACGCGCTGCATACTGTTGGCTCCAACCAATAGCGCGCCAAATAAAATCGAGGCGGGTATCGACCAGAGGGGATGCAGTTGTCCGAACAGGGCGGCTACGATACCGTTGAAACCGGCGCTGCCTGTGAAACCGGAAGCGGAGCCGTCCGTGATCATGCGGTAGTTGACGCCATAAACCTGGATCGCGCCGGCCAAACCCGCAAAAGCACCGCTCAACAGCAGCGACAAGACCACATAGCGTTTGACGTTGATACCTCCATAGCGTGAGGCATGCGGGTTCTGACCCACAGCGCGGATGCGATAGCCCAGGGTAGTGCGCCAAAGCAAGATATAAACCAGGATTGCCAGAACCACTGCAATCAGTGCTCCCAGATGCAGACGCGTGGGAACCCATCGTGGCAGCCGGAACGCTTCCAGCAAGCGGGCAGTTTGTGGTATCTGCGAAGCCAGTTCCGCCTGCGCCGGATCGATCATCGGGCCGCGCAGCATGAAGTTCATAATCTGTACGGCAATGGCATTCATCATGACCGTACTCAGGATTTCATTCACCCGAAAATACGCCTTTAGAAAACCGGGAATGCCACCCCAAATCCCCCCGCCGATGAACCCGAACAGCATTGCAAGGACGATCACAAGCCAACCCGGCAAACCTGTAAAAGTCAGCCCTACCCAGGTAGCCATTATGGCACCAATGATCATTTGCCCCTCACCGCCAATGTTGATCACATCGCCGCGAAAGGAGATACAGATACCCAGTGCAACCAGCAGTAAGGGCGTCGCTTTGACCAGGGTCTCTGCAAAGGCATTTGTGCTGCCAAAAGCCCCAACCCAGAGAGCGCTGTAAGCCTCAAATGGATTTACGCCCAGTAGCAACAACATCACTGCGCCTACTGCAAGGGCGGCAAGCGTCGCTAAGACCGGCAACAAAGCATCGAATAGGGTGCTAAGCCGAGATCGCATCGATTCCCTGCCTCCTCAAATCCATACAGCAATCAATTCCTCCAAACAAGAGCATATCACTAACTCCAGGCCTGTGCCAGACTCAGCCGCAAAATTTCATCATCAAGGTAATTTGCGCCCAATGCTAAAGGCACATTTTGTTTGCTATAGAATGCTACCTGTAATGCCAGGACGGTACCCCCCAATTCCTTCTCCAACATGGTATGCAAATTCTCTCCAACCAACACTGAGCGAATATCCGTGATTGCGAAAGCGATGTTTTGATGACAATAGCGGTTAAGAATTTCACGGATGGGTAAATGCCCGTCTATTTGGTCAAGGGGCTCATGCAGAAAGTTGGCCGGGACAACATTGTTTGCCAGGATGACAGGCCGGTCGTCGGCATAGAATAAGCGCGTCAAGGACATTAGTTCATCGCCCGGCTCTATCGCCAGCGCAAGCGCTTCCTTTTCTACTGCAGCTTTCTTCTCTATGGCTAAAGATTTGATGGTTGGTTTATACCCGTTGGTTTCGATGATACGCACAAATTCCCACAAATTCCCCAGGTGTGCGCCCAGCTCTCGAACCCGAACGTTTACATAAGTGCCATCCCCCTGTTTGCGCAGAATGAGACCGTTTACTGCCAGTTTGGCCAATACGGTCCGCACGCTTGCCCGGCTGACGCCAAATTCATCGGACAGATCGCTCTCGGAGGGCATACGACTCCCGGGAGCATAAGTGCCATCACGGATTCGTCCGCGAAGGAGTTCTTCGACCTGTTCTGCGATGGACTTCGTTTGAATTAGGCTCATGCGATGTAGTTGTTAGTGGACAATCGTCTGACGTTTACTGTTATTTTGTACCATAAATCACAAGTGATTACAAGGTCCTTTTGGATTTATTAAGGATTGGGATAAGATTGTGGGCAGGATATAAAATCCTGCCCATAAATTATAGTCCGCGTTCCCCCCGAATGTACGGAGTCCCCAGTGCAGCGGGCGCACCAAGTCGCTTACGCGTAGCGGCGCGTGATCCCCAGACCAGCGCAATGATGGTCAGCACAAAGGGCATCATTTGCAGGAAAAACCCGTAATTCGAATTGACGTACAAGGGATTGGCAAATCCGAACAGTAATGCGGGACCTTGCAGATCAAGGATGAAGCGCCGCAACATACCGAAGAGGTAGCCGCCGAAGGCCGCCCGCAGTGGGTTCCACTGCGCAAAGATGACCAGGCCAATCGCAATCCAGCCCTGACCGGAGGTTGTCTGGCTGCTGTACCAGCCCGGCGAAACGGACAGGGTGATCGTCGCGCCAGCAAGACCTGCCAGCATGCCGCCGACAAAGGTGTAAAAGTAGCGTACGCCATAAACGCTGACACCGAGGGTATCTGCCGCAGAGGGTTTCTCTCCCACTGCACGCAGGTGCATTCCGGGGCGAGTCTTGTAAATGTAGTAGGCTGAGAGCGGCGCAAAGATGTATCCGACATACACAAGTACACTGTGATTTCCGAAAAACACCGGCCCAATAAAGGGGATACTCGCCAGCAAAGGAATATCTACAATTGGGATTAACGGAGGATTCTGTCCAGTAAGACCCTCTCCCAAAACGAGGGCAAGCCCGGTTCCGAGGAAGGTCAGCGAGAGTCCACTGACGACCTGGTCAGCCTGGAG
>JBAVJG010000255.1:0-2503 GCA_049687655.1 Anaerolineales bacterium
GCTGATGGTTGGGATTATCCTGATCTATGCTTTCTTCGAGAATTTCGGACCTATCTAAAATTATCAGTCGACTCATTCTGTGCGCCAGGTGTTCATCATCTAGCGTTTTTTATTGAGCTTATCGAAACCTTTTGTCCTGAGCAGAGCATAGCGCAGTCGAAGGACTCCTTTGCGAAGACGCTTCGACTACGGTGCACGCCGTCTTTGTGTCTGGTGCAAAGGAAAAGCATACCTCCGCTCACCTGTGCCGCACAACAGGTGCAGGCAGCGAGCCTTCATCCAGTTGCTGGTCATTTTGTTTGTGTTGATGATGATCGCCGGGATTCTGACGCTGGTCCTCCTGGCTGGATAATAAGCGCACATCGAGGTGGGCTGACGTGAAACCATCGCCCGCGCAGTTCGTAAAGAATATAAAGAACTATTTTTTCCCTGCCAAACCACGCTGGCGTGAGAAGTCGCTGGCTGACGGCAGGCTGGCCCTGAAAGGGATTTTGAAAGCTAATAGCTTGTTAGGAGAATAAAATGTCCGAAGAAAATGTCCGCACAGAAGAATTTAGCGTCAATGGCGAAGACCTGCTGTCCAAGATCAAAGAGATCATTCACGAAGGCAACATCCGCCGCATCATCATCAAGAAGAAAGATGGAGCCACCGTCATGGAAATCCCGGTCACTCTTGGGGTGGTAGGCGCGTTGATCGCGCCTCAACTGGCCGCTATCGGCGCTATCGCTGCCCTGGTCACTGAAGCGACATTGGTGGTCGAAAAAGCAGACCAGTAATAAGTAGGACTCACGCAGTTCGCAAAAGGTTACCGAGAATAAGGGGGAGCGTGCTGCGCACGCTCCCCCTTATTCTCGGTCTTTTCTCATTCAACTGCGTAACTCCTGATACGAATACCCCCCGGAATCATTCCTGGCACTTCTTGCTTTATTTATTTGCCAAGGCAAGAATCTTTTCAAATCCGTTTTCTATTAAGTTACAAATCTCCCCCGCCACATCACCGACCGACGGATCTGCCATCGGATCGGGAATATCATAGGGAATGCCCCGGGATACTTCGCTTAGCAGCAAAATTTTCTCGCGCTGTTTCGGAAACTCCTGGCGCAGGGCTTCCTTTTGTCCTTGCTCCATCACTAACACCAGGTTGAAACTTTCTATAAGTTCCTTTGTTACTACCCTGGATTGGTGAGCCTGAATGTCCAGGTCTAATCGCATTGCATCCCTGATTGCGGCTGGCATGGGCGGCAGTCCATCCGTAGTCCACGTGCCCGCGCTTGCAACTTCCAGTTTTGCATCACCGGATTGCCCATCCAACTTCCGTTTGAAACAGGCCTCTGCGATAGGAGAACGGTAGCGATTGGCGGTACAAACGAACAAGATCGTGGGCATAAGCTATCCTTTAGTGGAAGTTTGTAAGTTTATGGCAAACATTCGAACTGAGATTGTACGACTTCGCTTAATAGACAAAAGAATGTTCAGGATTGATTGTAGCAAAAACCTGCGGTCATAGGCTATCTGAATCTTTCAAATTTTGATATGTGCTCTTGCGTACACGATTCCAAGCCCCGGCCAGTTCGCAAAAGGGCATAAAAACTGGAACAGGGGATACAAACATCGGAGGAAAAATTCAGGGGCGCAACATTCGAGTATTCTACACATAAAATAACTCAACTGCGTAGATACTACGCGGTTGAGTTATAAACTATGCTTTTTAGGAGGCGATGATACAACACCTGCCCTAAGCATTGCCCAAACAAACTACTCGACTGGGATTTCCTTGTAGACCTTGTCCACATCAATGCCCTGACGTTTGCGATAGGCGCTGAAGCCAAAGTAGATTGCCGCAGCCAGCGCGTACATGATGATCATAAATACCATCGAGGTGCTGTTCTGCCAGCCAATGCCGTAATAGTAGAGTGGATCCCAGAACCAGACCACCAGCAGCCAGTCCAGAAAAGCGAAGAAAATCAACCCCGCGACTGTGATCAGGGGCAGCTTCTCACCAGCCAGCACCTTGCGTCCGACAAAAATCGCCACATAGGCCAGCATGACAACATTGACCACGCTCAACAATGCGATGATCAAAATCATGGCCTGCGTCAGGCCGGTCTGGTCGGCCCATTGAGCGAAGACCTGTCCGGCATAGTCGTAGGTCAGGTAAACCAGGTACCCTGCTGACACGACATAAAGCGCCGTTACGAGCCAACTCAACCAGGAGGGCATGATGAATCGCGCGATCGGTGAACCGTCAAAAATATCCTTTTGTCGCCAGGGGAGTAAAATCCCCGCCAGCGTAGTGCCGAGGAAGGTGACCGCGATGACCAGGGTTGCATCCAGCACAATGGTTTGGAAATCCACAATATTCCAGGCGTACAGGATTGAAATAATGATCGACGGGATGACCATCAACAACAGCGCATTGATCGGAGTGCGTGTGCGCGGCTCGATTTTGGAAACCCATTCGGGCAGCATGCGGTCGAGCGCGGCAGCGAAGATCACGCGTGT
>JBAVJG010000256.1:0-2710 GCA_049687655.1 Anaerolineales bacterium
AACTCAACGTTGGTCACGCCCATGCGTACTGCGCTGGCGCGTGCCTTTTCCAGCATTTCAGGGGTCATGTCCACGCCGATGACGTGTCCGCTTTCGCCGACTTTTTTAGCTGCCAGGAAGCAGTCCAGGCCGCCGCCAGAGCCGAGGTCGAGTACGGTTTGTCCCGGTTGCAGGGCAGCCAGGGTGATCGGGTCGCCGCAGCCCAGGCTGAAGTTGGCGACATCGTCAGGCATGGTGGTGAGTAACTCTTCAGGGTAGAGTATATTCTTCGAGTCGCAGCAGGCTGAGGCGGAGTCCGGCCCGCAGCATGAATCGGACTGACGAGCACGTTCAGCGTAATGTTCGCGTACAACATCGTGGATAGGGGTTTGAGTCATTTTTTATCTCCTTAAATAGATGTTTGTCTATATGATTTGTCAAAATAAACAGGATGCCGCCACGGACGGACATCCCGTTCGTTTAGCTCGTGATGGTCTTCTTGTACGTTTCGGCTGTCTCCGTTTCAGGTGCGAATTGAATCATCAACTGACCGCAGCAAAAGGCAACGCGCTCCTGGTTGAGCGAGTAGAAGGTTTGTTTGCCTTCTTCGCGCACGTTCACCAGCCCGGCCTCGCGCAACAGGGCAAGGTGATGGGAGACAGTCGGCTGAGATACGTTGATTTGCTCGACGATCTGGTTGACCGAGAGCCACTGGCAACAGACCAGATTCATGATCTTCTGGCGGGTTCCGTCAGCCAGCGCCTTGGCAAAGAGAACAGGATCAGCAATGGTCATGATCGCTCCGGTTTTTTTAGTTGAGCCAGTTCAGCTCGCAGGAATGTCTTTGTGCCAGCCTCTCCACTGATGCGCAGCCAGAGCGGGCCGGATGAGGGTTCGACGTCTAAGTTGAAGTGTAGAAAGGAGCAGCAACGACTTTCGCGCTCGATGAAATTTGCAATTTGCACAAGTTGGTCGGGCTGGTTATTAAATCGGAATGCGAAACCATTTTCCAGTTCGCGCGTTTCCTGCACTGAAGCGAAAAGGGAGTCTGTCACGGATGCGAGCAGTTCTCTTTCACCCTTGCTGAGCACAGTGAGATTGCAAACGAAACCTGTATCTTGAATTATCATATAGATGACCTTCTATTTGATATTATATAGATAATTGTCTATTTGTCAAGGCTTTAACTGAAATTACTTAGATAAATTGGAAGAGACCGAAAATAAGGTGGGGTATGCGTAGCCGCCCCACCTTATTTTCGGTACTTTTTTGAACTGTGTGACTTCTAATTAACTAACATCATTTGCTCGTCAATTCTTCCAGGCGGTCGATGTAATCTCCCAAAACGGCAAAGGCACTCTCAATCGGTTCTGTACTGGTCATATCCACGCCTGCGGTTTTGAAAACTTCCATCGGAGGTTTGGATGAACCGGCTTTCAGGAATTCCATGTGATCGTTTGCCGCGCCTGGTGTGCCGTCGAGAATACGTTTCGCAATCGCGTTGGCGGCTGAGATGCCGATCGCATACTGGAACGAATAGTAGTCAATGTAGAGGTGGGTGGTGAATGTTCCCCAGGTGATGCCGACCCGTTCGCGGTCGAGGTTCATCTGTCCACCAAAGCCTTCGCTAAATAGATCCGCCATGAGTTCGATCATTGAATCGGCGGTTAGAGCCCGTCCATTTTCTATGCGCTGGTGGGTTTCGAGTTCGAAGCGTGCTAGCGTAGGCATGATGAAGAAATAGCGGTGGTAGTTACTCATAGCCTCTTCGAGCAGGCCAATCTGGAAGGATTTATTCGGGTTGGACTCGAGCAGGTAAGCGCGGGTCATGGCCTGGTTGAAGTTAGACGCGGTCTCGGCGATGATGGAGGGGTAGGTGTAGTAGATCATGGGCTGGGCGCGGCTGGCATAGTAAGCATGCATGGCATGACCAAGTTCATGTGAAAGCGTACTCATGCTGCCGACATCATCGGTGTAGCTCATCATGATAAAGGGAAGCGTACCCTTCGGCACACGAGTAGAAAACGCACCCTGTCGTTTGCCAAGGTTTGGAGCCCAATCCACCCAGCGATCTTCCAGACAGCCTTGGCGCATTACGTTGACGTACTCTTCCCCCATCGGTGCAAGCCCTTCACAGATCCATTCGACGGCTCGCTCATAAGGGATATTTTGCTTCTTGCTCTTAAGCGGCGCCACTACATCATAAGGATGCAGGGTTTTCACGCCTAAAGCCTTGCGACGGATCTTCCAATAGCGGTGCCACAGAGGCAGATTCTTTTTGAAGATATCGAGTAGATTGTGGAACAACTCAACCGGGACATCTCTTTCGAAGAGGGTGGCCTCGAGCGAAGACGAAAAATTGCGCGCCCGCATATTGAAGACATTCTGTTTGATGGAGGTAGTAAGATTGCTCGCCAGCGTGTTTTTGTATTCGAGATATTTATCGTTGTAGTTTTCCCAAACTGTTTTGCGCGCTTTGCGATCAGGCCTGCGGAGAATAGCAATCATTGTGCTCTGTGTTACCTGAACCTTCTTGCCATTTTTGTCTTTAGCAGGCTTGAATTTGAAATCCGCATTTGCCAGCATCGCGGCGGTGTTGCGCGTGTTGCTGAACGGATCGCGCAGCATACCTAACAATTCTTCCACTTCCGCGTTGCGGACATGTGCCTGTTTGCGGAAAAGGTCAGTGATATAGTACTCGTACAATTCCATGCGTGGGTCATATTTGAGC
>JBAVJG010000257.1:0-5448 GCA_049687655.1 Anaerolineales bacterium
GCGTACGCACTCACACCCCAAAATCCGGAAGCCTATAAAAATATATTATTCAAATACTTCTAACCTTTCACAGCACCCATGGTGAACCCGGCTACCAGGCGGTCGAGGAAAATATTGTAGACAAAGCCAACTGGGATAGCGACGATGGCCGCGGCTGCCATCAGCGATTGCCAGTAGAACACGTCACCGCGTACCAGCTCGGTGGGCACGCCCACACTGATCGTACGCTGTGCAGAGGAGGTCACAAAGGCCAGTGCATACACAAATTCGTGCAATGTCAGTGTAAATGTAAAAGCCGTAACAGCAACCACGCCTGAAATCGAAAGTGGCATGACGACTTTGATAAAGCTCTTCAATCGGCTGTACCCATCTACCCTGGCTGCCTCTTCCAGATCCTTTGGAATTGACTTAAAGAAACCCATCAGCAACCAGGTGCTAAACGGGATCGTGATGGTAGGATACACTAGAACCATTGACCACAAAGAATTGTGCAGTCCAAGCGATACCACCACACGCGCCAGCGGAATAAAGAGCAGCGTAGGAGGCACCAGATAGACCAGGAAGATGCCGATTCCGGCGCGTTCTCCCCAGCGTCCCACCAACCTGGCCAGGCTGTAGGCTGCAGGGATGCTGATGACGAGTGTAATAATCACAACCAACACTCCGATAAACAAGGAGTTCCGCAAGAATACCGGGAAGTTGGTGCCGTTGATAAGCAGATCCAGATGATCGAGAGTGGGTGGCTCATTGAAGAGAAAAGGATTATTGGCAGAACGATATAGATCCTTATCCTGCTTGAACATGGTAATAAACATCCACATGAACGGAGATGCTGAAAAAAAGCAAAAGATTGCCACAGCCCCATACAACAAGGATCGTTTGAACCAGTGTTTCAGTTTTTTCATTTCTATGTTACCTCCGTTCGACGAGAAAACCTGAGAACCAGGATCGCCACGGCCAATAACACTGGGAACAAGAATAGGGCCGTAGCAGCCCCCTCAGCTAGTGCACCACTTTCAATGCCTTTGTAAAAAGCCCAAGTAGGTAAAATCTGTGTGTAATACACGGGACCACCCCTTGTGAGCACGTACACAACAGCCATATCCCCGACTGTAAAAATCAAACTGAACAAAAGCGCGATGCTCATAATAGGAAGGATCAATGGAAGCTTGATTTGAAAGAGAGTCCGCCAGAATCCTGACCCATCCACATCTGCCTGGTCTAAAAGATCCTGTGGGATCGAGGTCAGGCCAGCCATCAGAATGACTGCGGACAAAGGCAACATGCGCCAAACGTAAATCAAAATGATGGAGGCCTTAGCCAGTTCCAAACGGCCTAAGTAGAAAAGGTTCTTTTGTGCACCCAGGAGTGCGCCTGGCTCACCCAAGAGATGAAGATACCGAAACACCCAGTCAATCGGACTGAATTTCGAGTCAAGCAACCACAACCAACCGATGGTTCCCAATGCAATGGGGGTCGCCCAGGGGAGCATGATCAAAAATCGAGCAAACCATTTTCCTCGAAAATCTGTAGAGAGAATTAAGGCAAGGATATTCGCCAATACGATGATAATGATCTGTGAAATCAACGTGAACAAAATGGTATTGCCGAGGCTGGTTGTAAATTGCGGGGTCTTGAGAATGGCTTGAAAATTTCGTAAACCAACAAAGTCTAAGCTGGTGTTCCCCGCTGTTACATCCGTAACGCTATAAGCCAGGGCGATGATGAATGGAATACCAACCAGGGCAATGATGTAAATAACGGCTGGAAATAAAAACAAGGGCCCCAGCAGATCTTCTCTGTCTGTCCAATAGCGCCAACTCAATTTTTCTTTCTGCTTTAGAGTTGCATTTTCTTCCATAACAATTCTCCTTCTTTAATCCGCTAATACCACAAACTCCGGTTGCAGTATTAAAGAGGCTGGGGTTCGATTCGCAAGCCAGTATCTTTATCAAAGAAACGAAGCTGTTGTTTTCTAACTGCAAAGTTGTATGTCTCTCCAGGAGCTATTTCCACATGTATCTCTGACGAAAGGTTGGCGATCACCTTTCTCTCTTCAGCACTACCTTCAACCACTCCATAAACCTGTTGCTCCGCGCCCAGATACTCTACACGAGCAACCGCAAAGGGGAATAGTTGCAGATCATTCTTTTGCGCAGCAATCTCTTGAGGCACAAACTGTTCAGGTCGGAAACCCACCAGGAAATTTTCTTTTTCGATGAAATTCATGCCTGGCGAACCCAGGAAGGAAGCTACAAAGGTATTGGCAGAATCGTGATAGACCTCCTGGGGAGTACCGATCTGCATGACCTTTCCATGTGACATGACCACGATGCGGTCACCCATTCCCATGGCTTCGATCTGATCGTGGGTGACAAAGATAGTTGTTATGCCCAGACGGCGTTGAAAACGCTGCAACTCGTCTCGAGCAGAAGCGCGCAACTTGGCATCCAGATTGGAAAGCGGTTCGTCAAGCAGCAGGACTTTCGGCTCTTTTACCAATGCCCTCCCCAGGGCGACGCGCTGCCTCTCCCCGCCCGAAAGCTGCCGAGGCTTACGATCAAGCAACCTCTCAATCCCAAGAGTGTCCGCAGCCCATTGGACTTTCTTTTGGATATCTTCTTTGGAAATATTTCCATGCGCCTTCAACGGAAATGCGATGTTGTTGAAAACCGTCATATGCGGATAAAGCGCGTAGCTTTGAAAGACCATCGCGATCGGTCTTGCGCGGGGTGGAAGCTCAGTTACGTCTGAGCCACCAATGGAGATGGCACCTGTTGTGGGTTTCTCCAGGCCTGCGATCATGCGCATCAGTGTTGTTTTTCCACACCCGGAGGGCCCTAGAATCACAAGTAACTCGCCTTCCGAGATGGCCAGGTCAACACCATTGACAGCACGAACATCCTCAAAGTGTTTGGACAGATCCTTAATTTCGATAACTGCCATATTTTTTACCTCAACAATTTCATAGAGTTATTGGTTCCCCAGTTTAATGTGAGCAGACCGAAAATAAGGGGGCGGCTGCAGCCGCCCCCTTATTTTCGGCACTTTTCGAGAACAGAACAAGTCTTAGTGCAATATTCATTACACAATCTATAGTCCCTCGATCAACCCCATTTTGATAAAGAGGGAGGCAGAAGGAATATTCATTCGACCACATCCCTCTTTATAGCAGCAACAGATCAATCGAATTTCATCGTCAGCCGATGGAAGTTGTGATTGATCCTCCAGGCAGGTAGCAACGGAAAGGTCAGTTGCAGCCTACAAGTCCCGCATCACGCCACTTATCGAAGATGGCATTGATCTGGGTTTCTGCATCTGCAATGGCTTGCTCTGGCGTCTTCTCACCTCGCGCGACTTCAGCCATCATGGTGACCACGATATTCGTGCCAAAGACTTCGCCAATGGCCGGGTTTGCTGGTCCTGGGAAGCCCAGCCAGGCTGCCGTATCCAATGCGGAATTCAATACGAGCAACTTATCGGCAGGTCGGGAACCAAATGGATCCTGCGTCAGCCAACCATCCAGTTCGGGTACAGTGCTTGGGAAGCCAGGGAAGTTGTATAGCTTGGAATTGAAAACTGCCTGGTTGTAGTTTGCTGTAAGATGCAACAGGAAGGCTTTTGCAGCTTCCAACTCGGAACCTTCAACGTAGTTCGGGATCACGTACACAGACCAAACGTGGGAAGAAGCGTACTGATCGCCACGAGGACCGCTCAAAGCGGGGCCAAATCCAATATTATCGGCGGCTTCGGCGTCGATATCCTGCAGGGAGCGATAGGCAGAGATCGAGTTGAGGATATAGGAGAGTTCTCCGGCGATCAAGCCCTGGTTGTTCGAAGCAGGCGTCCATGCAAAGACTTCCTCAGTCATAGCCGCATTATATAAATCGGAGACGTATTGGACAGCTTCCAATGTTTCTGGAGAATTGAGGACCACACACTCGTTCTCGTCTTGGACCGAACCGCCAAACGACCAGATGACGTTTCGCATCGCCAACCTGGAGTCAAGCTCTGGCGACAAACCCAACCCCAACGGAACGCCCAGTTGATCCTTGATTTTCCCGCCCCCATCGAGTAATTCTGCATATGTGGAAGGACCCGTTGGGTATCCAACTTCTGTCCACATGGCGGTGTCGTAGTTTGCAGGGTCGGGCACAAAGCCAGGGCTGTAGCCATAGTAGGTTCCAGTTGCAGGCAGATAAGAACTCATCTTGCTGGTCAAAGCCTGTTCCCCGAATAATTCTTGTGCCTGGAGATTAAGATCTGTAAGATCATGCAGACCTTCTATAAATTGTGGAGGCGCAAAAACCATTTCCACCAGGCTGGGTCCGTCACCGGCGTCAATGGCGGCAGTCAGTGAAGCGGGTAACTCACCCAGGGCAATGTGATCGACTGTTACGTCAACCTTATTGGCATCTCCCCAAGCCTCCGCAAAGGGATCAAACCATACATCGTACTGCGGCACAAAATGACTCCACTGCAAGATATTAAGCTCCGTGCCTGCCGGGAATGGCTCCAGTTCAACAGGCACTTCAACTTCAACGGGCACTTCGACTTCAACTGTCTGGATTACAACTTCAGGGGGAGGGGCTGTTGGTGGTTCCGAAGGTCCACATGCAGCTAACACAAGCGAACTTACAATTATCAAACTAAGGAGCAGCGAGATTTGTTTTTTAGGCATTGTAATTTTCCTTTCATTACTAATGGCCATCCTAGATTACGTACGATCCAGGCTTGATTTATTTTGTTGGAATCATTGTTTTATGAGCAATATTCGCCTCCATTCTCGCATATATTTATATATTTACATATCATTATGCTATATTCAAAAATAAATTACAATCCTTTTTTATAGAATTTTTATAGTCTCTTTGGGAATCTCCGTGGTAGAGATCGGATTTTCACGGCAAATCCCAAAGAATCTTTTTACAAATTTAAATCAATTGGATGCAACCAGGCTTTCCGCCAAGACGCTCTCAGGTTATTGTGATGTTTTTCACCGCCACGATGATGGAATCAAGGCGCTTCCTACCGGGTGTTTTTTGAATCTCACCATCGTGATAAAATCCATCCTTGCCTTGCCACCAATTAATTTATCAATGCTTTCAGGAGCAATCCCAAAATGAAATTTATTCGGTTACCCATTCTCCTCACATTAATCACAACACTCGTCACAGCCTGCGGGCCAGCAGTTGCACCAGCAGAGACAGTCACGCTCAAGATCGCCGTCCTACCTATCATCGATACTTTGCCACTGTATGTTGCCAAGCAGCGGGGTTTTTTCGAGGAGGACGGCGTCGAAGTCTTACTGATTCCTGTTGCATCTGCGCCTGAGCGCGTCCAATTGATGGCTGCCGGCCAGGTGGACGGCACCATCAATGAAACATTAGCGGTGATGCAGTTCAACAAGGAGGCTGTGCAGGTACAGGCTGTACGCTATGCGTTACG
>JBAVJG010000258.1:0-2982 GCA_049687655.1 Anaerolineales bacterium
AAGAACTGTCCGTATTGGAAACACAGTTGAACGGTGCCTCACAGGTCATTGTAGATATATACTCGCGCTACCTGTTCGAGAAGGAAGTCTTTGAGCGCCGCGAGCAGGCCGAACTCTCCGCCGATGATTTCTGCGAGATCATGGAGCGCGCCCAGAAGGCCTCTTACGGCGACGGTCTCGATGAGCGTTTCCTGCAAAAATACATGTGGACCTGGAAGCCGCATTACTATTCGACCGAAGTCTCATTCTATAATTTTCCCTACGCTTTTGGTCTGCTGTTCGGCACCGGCCTGTACGCCATCTACCAGCAGCGTGGCGCAGACTTTGTGGATGATTACAAATCCCTGCTGGCTTCCACCGGCGAAGCCATGGCAGCCGATTTGGCCGACCGTTTCGGCATCAACATCCGCACGCGTAAGTTCTGGGATGACAGCGTCGCCATCATCAGTCAGCGTGTGGATCGATATTGCGAATTATAGGTATTGTAGGATTTAATTAGATTGGAGTTAAGCCGTTTCCTTCAACTGCTTAACTCCACAGGTTTCAAATCATGAGTAACCCAAATAAAAAGAAAACTCTTTTTACGCTGACAGCCGGAATTGCTCTAATCGCTGCGATCCTGACGGCTTGCGCGCCGACACCTCCGCAGGCTGAACCAGCCAGCCCGGCTGAGGAGGTACAAGGGGAAGTCCAACGCGTCACGCTGGAAGAGAGCAAAGCGGCTTTCGATAGCGGTGATGCCATCTTTCTGGATGTCCGCAGCGCGAGCTCGTATGAGGCAAGCCATATTCCTGGTGCACTGTCCATCCCGCTGGCTGAACTCCAACCACGCATCGATGAACTCGATCCGGAGCAGTGGTTCATCACCTATTGCACCTGACCCGCCGAGGAGTCAAGCGCCCGTGCGGCGGAAATTCTGCTTCAAAACGGTTTTGCGCGTGTCAACCCCATCCTGGGTGGCCTGAACGCGTGGATTGCGGCCGATTATCCGATTGAAAGCAGTCCATAGAATGGAGGTAAACGAATGGCAGATCCTGTAAAAGTCACTTCCTGGCCTGATGACAACCCGCCCTCTCGTGACCAACTCTGGCTCAGCATGACAGAGGAGGGCCTGTCTCCTTACGCATGGTCGAACAGCCCGCATGATGTTTACGCCGCCCATAAGCACAACTACGATAAGGTCATCTACGTGGTGAGCGGATCAATCTCCTTTGGCCTGCCCGAATTCGAACGCAACGTGACCATGTTCCCCGGCGACCGGCTGGATTTGCCAAAAGGCATCGTCCATGATGCGCAGGTCGGGAAAGATGGCGTCGTCTGTTTGGAGGGTCACTGCTGAAAGAATGGGAGAAGACCGAAGCGCTGTATAATACTTAAATGACAACCGCTTACACCTTTGTCCATTCCCCAAAACATCAATACCCCGACCACCCAGAACGCCCGGGCCGCCTGGACGAACTCATCCCCAAGCTGGATTCGTTCCAGGCCGAAAAACTGGACGTCACCTCTGCCAAACACGAAGACATCGCACGAGTACACATTCCACGATTGATCACTGGACTGGAGCGCGTCTGCCACGAGGAAGCGCCCTGCATCATCGACTATGCTCCCACCTATGTCTCGCAAACGTCCTTCGAGGATGCCATGCTGGCCGCAGGCGCGACCCTGGCATGCTCCCGCGCTGTGGCAAATGGCGAAACCGACAACGCTTTTGCCATCGTGCGCCCGCCGGGACATCACGCCGAGCCGGATAAGGCCATGGGCTTCTGCCTGTTCAACAACGTAGCGGTGGCTGCAAAAGATGCGCTAGCCCAAGGACTGGAACGCGTTCTTGTGGTGGATTACGACGCGCATCACGGCAACGGCACGCAGGCCGCTTTCTTGAACGACGAACGCGCCGCCTATCTCTCGACGCATCAATGGGGCATTTATCCCGGCACCGGTTGGCTCGAGGATGCGCCACATGCAAGGAAGCGTATTGTCGATGTGCCCCTGCCTGCCTATGCGGGAGACCAGGCTTTTGCGAAAATTTCTGAAGCCATCATTAAACCGACTGTCGAAGCATTTAAACCGGAGATGATCTTTGTTTCAGCCGGGTTCGACGCGCATTGGAGTGACCCGCTCACGTCGCTGGGACTTTCGTCGGCGGGATTTTTCGACATTTCGAAGCGGCTGGTGAAACTGGCAGATGAGCACTGTGACGGGAAAATTGTCTTCGTGCTGGAAGGCGGCTACGACCCAACGAACGTTGCCAACGGGGTTGAGGCGGTTTTCGCAGCACTGGCAGGCTCGGAACCTGAGTTCGATGCGGGCGATCCCAGTCCGCGTGGGGAGCCGGAGGTCGAGTCGCGAGTGAAAGAAGTCCGCGAGTGGCATGGATTTTGACGTCATTGTTAGTCAACAGTTGCACTGCTGACGGCGACAGTACAACTGTCGCAAAATTAGTTATACGCCTCCGCTCAGCGTCAATTGCATTTTTTGATAAAATTCCCCAAAGCAACCATTGAGGAGGCAGCATGGCCCGCAAAAGCAAAGGTTTTATCGAACTGGAATGGACCTGCCCAAACTGCGAAACACGCAACAAAGGCTTTGACAAGAGCTGTGTGAACTGCGGCGCTCCCCAGCCCGAGAACGTGCAATTCGAAGCGCCCGCCGAGAAGAAGTTCGTTTCGGACGAAAAAGCGGACGAATTGAGGGAGCGCAGCGCGGACATCCACTGCGGGTTCTGCGGCACGCGCAACCCGTCCACGGCAAAAACCTGCTCGCAATGCGGAGCGGACCTGAGCGAGGGAGAGGCGCGCCAGGCCGGTCGTGAGATCGACATGTCGGCGGGGAAATTGGAACCCGTGACCTGTAGTAACTGCGGAACAGTAAACCCGGGAATCAATATCAACTGCCAGGAGTGCGGTGCTACTCTACCGCGGCCAACCAAACCTGGTCCCCCCGTAGCAGCCTCCGCATCCTTCGCTGACGCCGCTGCCA
>JBAVJG010000259.1:0-2640 GCA_049687655.1 Anaerolineales bacterium
AACCTCGTTTTTGTCCCTCCCATGGGGACGGAACTTGTTTACGGAATTCTTCCACGCTTGGTCCGTTCAGATTTTGGAGCCGCCAGGCGCCGTACAGGTAGCTGAGTACCAGCAGAACAATCAGAGCTGGCCAGCCCAGCAGAACGTTGACGAAAGCCAGTTGGCTGGCAGCCCCGGCCTGATAGAGCAAATACTGCCAGTACAGGCGGGCGGCGAAGAAAATCGTCCATGCGATGGTCACTTCGGTGTAGGCCGGACGCACGCGCGCATGCCAGTACCATTCCAGCGGCCAGCGCCGGGCAATGAAACTTGTCCAGGCGACGAACGGTCGGCGGATGATCAAGCTGACCAGGGCAAGGGCCAAAGTCATACCGCCGCTGACCAGGTTGGGCAGGAAGTATCCTACTGAGCGACCTAAAAGCCAGACAATGCCGATAGCCAGCCCCACACTGCCGAGCCCGGCCAGTGCATAAAGCAGAGATTGTCCGCGTCCCAGGCGCAGGCCAGCGATCAGAATTGCCAGCCCGAGCGAGGTCCACATGGCAGCCTGGAACCCAAAGATGCTGTTAATGATCAGGAAGATGGCTGGCGGCAGGATGGCATCCAGAAGGCTGCCATTGCCCAGAACCAGGCGGAATTCTTCCAGCAATTCTCGCCATTTGCTGTTCTGGTCGTTGGATTGATAATCAGGCATGCTTACCAAGCCAGAACTTCTTCCAATCGCCCTGGCTGGTGTACAGGTTGATGAGCGCGTACAGGCTGGCTGCAAAGAACCCTAAAACCATCATGGCAATTGTCCATAGGATGGCCATGGGCAGTGATTTTTCGCGGTAGATGATCCAGGCCGAGAAGAGCGTGAAGCCGGTATAAAGGTCTACCAACGAAACGATGCCCCACGGCATGGCTGCCAGTTGGCTGCCTTCGGCGAAAAAGTCACCGGCGGTGAAACCGTATATCAAAACGACGGTCATGACGAGCAGGCCTAGAAATGCGATGGATTTCGCGAGTTTCATCAGAGCACCAGAATGACGCCAAAGATGATTTCCACCACCAGGCTGATGATGTTGGATTGCTCGATAGATTTATCCGTCACCATCGAGACCGCGCGCACCGCGGCGATGGCCAGGTACATGATACCCAGCATCTGATAGGTCTCGCGCGTGCCCAACAGGAACACGGCAATACCCAACCCAATGAAAAGTGCGCCGAGAATGGAGCGTATCTCGGTGATGCCGCGTCCGCCGGGAGCGGTCAGGCCAGTGAAGCCCTGGACTCTAAGTGGCCAGATCAACGATACAAGACCAGTCAGGATGGTGGCGACCACAACGACGATTTGAAAGATTTTCAAGATAGTCATTATTTCCCTGCCTTTGTCAAACTAGGAATCAATACGGGCGTATTCTTTTTATAGGCCTCGTAATCTTCTTGCCCACCCCATTTTTTATCAGCTTTTTTCTCTAGCAAGGGAACACCGCTGACACGGGTAAGAAGCAGGGTGACAAATAAGGGCGAGATCATGGCAACCCACTGCCAGCCTTGTAGAACGGGGATGGCAATGATGGCAATGCCGATCCACAGAACGATTTCTCCAAAATAATTGGGATGGCGTGAGCGTGCCCACAAGCCCGTTTGAATGAACTTCCCCTTGTTCGCGGGGTCTGCGTTGAAGCGGCTTTTCTGGGAGTCGGCGATCACTTCAAAGGCGAAGCCGAAGGCCCAGATGAGAAAACCAAGGATGGCAAATACATCCAGGTCTTTCCGGGTGAGAGTGGTGATTCCAACCAGCGCGGCGGCTGCGGTGAAGGTGATCCACAGGCCCTGGATGGTCCACACATTAAGAAAGCGGATAAACGATGGCTTGATCTCGTCAAAGCGATCGTCCTTGCCGGCCTTTTGGATTCGACTGAACAAGAACGTCCCCAAACGCAGCGCCCAAATAATGACCAGCGCTGCGAGCAGGATGGAGCGTGCGTCCAAATCGGTACTATACCTGCTGTAGCAGACCGCGACGCCGACCACGGAGATGTATGTGAGGCTGCCTGTCAGGTCAAAGAATTTTTCGGTCTGGAACAAATATGCGGGGATGAAGACCAGCCATTGGATCAGAAAAGCCAGTCCGACCGATATAGCGAATATCGGAACGCCGCCGAGTGTAGCGCCGCCTTGACTCCCCCCCAAAGCGACCAGGATGCCAATCAATATCAAAATTGGGAAGGCAATTAATGCATTTCGATCTGTTGTTTTCATGATTTATTTTCCTTTGCGGACACACAGGCAAAACCGAGTGCGCCGATACCGAGATGGGACCCCAGCACGGGCGTTATCTGTACAATAGGAATCTCTCCACCGGGTAGGAAGTCTTTGACGCGTTCGCGCATGGCTTCCGCTTTTTCCTGCACGCCAGCATGGACTACAGCCAGACGCTCATATGGGGCGTATTCGTTCAGCCAAACCATCAGGCGCTCGGTAGCACGACGCTGGGTACGGGCACGGTGAGCGGTGGGTTTACCCTGATTCATATGCAGCAGGGGCTTGATCTGCAAGATTTCACCCAGCCGAGCCATGGCAAAATGCATGCGTCCGCTGCGGCGCAGGTATTCGAGCGTTTTCAGCGAGGCAAAAACATAGGTGCGTTTCATC
>JBAVJG010000260.1:0-7980 GCA_049687655.1 Anaerolineales bacterium
ACCACACGGGTGGATGTCAGCGCGGCGACTTTGGAGGGGGCCATCTCGCGAAACTGCGAATGCCTCACAAGTAACAGGATACCATCCGCATCCTTGACGGCCTCTTCCAGAGTGGATGCCATGGGGATGCCCGGTAACCCATCTTTTTTGAACGGTTCGAACGCGCGGACATCTGCTCCCGCGTCGATGAGCAGGCGGGCAACCTCGGCAGCGGGGCTCTCACGCAGGTCGTCCACATCCGGTTTGTAAGCCAGGCCGAGGGCAGCGATCTTCTTGCCCCTCAATGAACCAAGCGCTTTCTGGACCAGCGACATCACAAAGTGCGGCTGTTCATCGTTGACCTTGCGGGCTGTGTAGATGAGCGGCGTCAGGTCAGGTGCGGTTTCGACGAAGAACCAGGGGTCCACGCTGATGCAGTGTCCGCCCACGCCCGGCCCCGGGGACAGAATGTTGATGCGCGGATGCAGGTTGGCCAGGTTGATGGCCTCCCACACGTCCACACCGAAATGATCGGCGAGACGCGCGAATTCGTTAGCGATGGCGATGTTGACATCACGCGTGGTGTTTTCCATCAGCTTGACCATTTCAGCAGTGGTGGCATCTGTTTGAATGATCTCGCCCCGGACGAAGGTTTTATATAGCTCCGCACCCAATTGCGCGGATTCAGTTGTCACACCGCCGATGACGCGCGCGTTTTCGATCAGTTCGCGCAGGATCTGACCTGGCAGCACCCGTTCGGGTGAGTAGGCCAGATGAAAATCGGAACCAGCTTTGAGCCCCGAGCGTTCGAGGATCGGTTTAACGAGATCGACCGTGGTGCGCGGAGGAGAGGTCGATTCGAGCACAACCAGGTTGCCCTTCCGTAAGTACGGAACGATGGCCTCGGCAGCGGACGTTACGGCACGCATGTCAGCCAGTTTATAGGGCTCACCGTTGTGCTCGCCGGTCTTATCCTGGTAGAAGGGGGTGGGAACGGCGATCAGGAAAGCATCCGCTTCCTGCGGTTGATCAACAACCCTCAGTTTGCCGGATTTGATGGCTGCCTCTACCAGTGTGCGCAGTCCTGGCTCGTGGATGTGAATGCCGCCATTGTTCAGGGTATCGAGAACCCGCCGGTTGACGTCCACTCCCACGACCTGAATGCCATGTGTTGCAAAGGTGCTGGCTGTCGGCAATCCTATGTAGCCCAGGCCCAGGACACAGATTTTTTGAAATTTCACACAATCTCCTAGCTATACCGCGAACTTGTATTCTGCGATATTTGGATAATTTTTCACAGACTCTGATATTATACAACCATGTAGAGCGCTGGCACTTTACACAACTCTGCGTTCCCCAAAATCCGCCCTCTCCAATGGCAAAGCTTGGAAGATCACAACTTTTAGTGAACGTTATCGTAGATAAAATGAGAAAGGTTCGTTCTTGTTGTATAATCAAATTGGAGGAACCATGGACTTCCTGCTTGATCCCAATATTGCGTATCTGTTTTTGCTGGCAGGCGTTTTGCTCGGATTGATGGCGATCATCACGCCCGGGACAGGCATACTTGAAGTGGGGTCGTTCTTCTGTCTCGCGCTGGCTGGTTATGCAGTCTACAACCTTTCGTTTAACCTGTGGGCGCTCATTATTCTCATTTTGAGCATTATCCCCTTCGTTTACGCTATCCAGAAACCAGAGCGTGAACGGTATCTGGCACTCTCGATTTTTGGCCTGGTGATAGGGTCGGTGTTTCTGTTTGCCACCGATGGATGGCAGCCGGCGGTAAACCCGCTGGTCGCGACTGTTTCCTCCGTTCTGTACGCGGGGTTTTTGTGGATCGCGATCCGGAAAACATTGCAGGCTTCTCATGCCCGCCCTTCGCACGACCTCACAGCGTTGGTTGGGCAGGTTGGGGAAGCCAAATCCCCCATTCACATGGATGGGTCGGTGCAGGTCGCAGGGGAATTATGGAGCGCGCGCAGTGAAAAAAGAATTTCAAGTGGCAGCCCTGTCAAGGTGGTTGACAGGGAAGGATTTGTTTTGATCGTAGAGAAATCTACCGACTCGAAATCGTAATATCAACCGTTCTTTAATAAGGAGATTGAATATGGATATCTTTTCCAATGTTGGACTTTGCCTGGTCGGCGGTGTACTGCTTATAGGCTTTGTCTTTGTTGCTCAAGCCATTCGCATCGTACCGGAATATCAGCGACTGGTTGTCTTCCGCCTGGGGCGTTGTATTGGCGAAAAGGGCCCGGGCTTGATCTTCCTCATCCCAGTTGTAGACCGTGGTGTCAAAGTGGATTTGCGTGAGATAGTGCGTGAAATCCCACATCAGACTGCCATCACAAAGGATAACGCAGGCATTTCGGTAGACTTCATCTGGTACTACAAGATTCTCGACGCAGTTGAATCTGTATTACAAGTACAGAATTTTGAAGCTGCAGCCCAGGGTATGGCGACAACCACCTTGCGCGCGGTTATCGGTGGCATTTCGTTAGACGATGCGCTTTCTGAGCGTGAACACATTAACTCGATGCTGCGCACCCGCCTGGACGAAGTGACCGAGCGCTGGGGCGTCAAGGTGACGAATGTGGAAATCCGCGAGATCATCCCGCCGCGCGAGATCCAGGAGTCGATGAACCGTCAGATGACCGCTGAGCGTATCCGCCGTGCGGTAGTGACTGAGGCAAATGGTACACGCGAAGCTGCGATTACTGTCGCTGAGGGCGAAAAGCAGTCTGCCATTTTGCGCGCGGAAGGCTCGAAGCAGTCCGCAATCCTCGAATCCGAGGGGCAGCAAAGGGCGCAGGAGTTGAAGGCGCAAGGTTATGCCAGAGCGCTTGAGCACATCTTTGCGGCTGCCAAAACAATTGATCAGAAAACTATGACCCTGCAATATTTCGATACGCTCAAATCGTTGGGTCAGGGTGAATCGACCAAGTACATCTTCCCGATGGAATTCACCAGCATGCTTGAGAACTTCGTCAAGGGTGATAACAAGTAAGCTACAACGAACAAACCGTAATACAATAGGGTCTCCCGCAGTTCGCGGGAGACCCTATCTTTTGCCTATGGAAATCATCTCCGCCTCCATCCGTGACTTGAATGCCCTGCGTAAGCTGGAAGGCGTCTGTTTCGAAAAAGACGCCTGGCCGTTGTTCGATTTGATTGCGGTGTTGACTTTCCCTGACGTGGTCAGGTTGAAAGCAGTGGAAGATGATCGAATGGTTGGTTTTGTTGCCGGGGACCCACGCCCTTCACAGGGATTTTCGTGGATTGCTACAATTGCCGTGCTGCCTGAATACCGTCGGAAAGGGATTGGGCGTGCTTTGTTGCATGCCTGTGAAGCGCAACTGAAAACGCCCCGTTTGAAATTGTCGGTCAGGGCTACTAATCAGGCGGCGATCAAATTATATGACCAGGAAGGCTACCATACGATGGATATCTGGAAAGCCTATTACAACGATGGAGAAAATGCCATCGTGATGGAAAAGTCCCGTCAGGTGGATGGACTATAATAGCGAAATAGTTAATGGTACAGAAAGTTCCCCGAAGGATACGAATGAAGGATCGAATCACACGACGTGATTTTCTAAAATTAGCTGGACTACTCCCCATCAGTGTCGCTGCTCCCAGGTTTATCAATTCATTGGATGGGATTGGGGCAGTGCAAAGCAACGCTCAAAATATCCTTGTGATTGTCTTTGATGCGTGGTCCGCTTATCATTTATCTTTATATGGTTATCCACGTGATACCGCGCCCAATATTGCCAGGTTAGCAGACCGGGCGGTGGTCTATCACAATCACTATGCAGGCGGGAACTTCACCACCCCGGGAACTGCCTCCCTGTTGACGGGCACACTTCCCTGGACACACAGAGCTTTTCAACCCGGAGGAAGAGTTCCTGATTCCCTGGTGCCGGATAATATTTTTGCTGCCTTCGAGAATAATTATCGCATTAGCTACTCCCATAACCTGTGGGCGAACCTGCTCCTGAGACAGTTCCGCGATGACATGGAACAATATATCCCCAAAAAGAAATATTTCTTAACCGGGGATGGGTCCGGTTCGAATCAAGGCTTTTTCCTGGATAGCGACACGATTATCCCGGTCTTGTTCGAGAATGATGAAGATACCGCTCTGGTGAGTTGGATTCGTGCCATGGAGAGAGAAGAAGAAGGTTTTGCATATTCACTGTTTCTTTCTCCCCTTTATGAGCACTATCGCAACTATTATTATGGAAAACGTTTTGCAGATGTAAAAGCCCTCTTCCCGCGTGGCATTCCGAGAGATGACTATGATTACTTCTTACTTGAACAGGCCATAGACGCGATCGGAGGTCTGCTTACAACGATCCCTCAACCTTTTACGGGATACTTCCACTTCTGGCCGCCTCACGCACCTTACAATACACATCAAGATTTTATCGATCATTTTTATGAGGATGGCTATACTCCTCCCTCGAAACCCCTGGATTTGTTCGGTGATGAAGGCCCAAAAACCAAAAACCGGAGAGAGTATGATGAGTATATTCTCTACGTTGACAGGGAGTTTGGCAGGTTCTACGATCATTTAGAGCAAAATGGCCTGCTGGAAAACACTTGGATCGTGCTAACAGCTGACCACGGCGAAATGTTTGAGCGCGGGATTGAAGGTCATCGCACGCCTGTGCTCTATGAGTCAGTAGTACGCATACCTTTGCTGATCTTTGAACCAGGACGAGAGTCCCGAACGGATATCTATGAAAATACCAGTGCCGTCGATATACTTCCGACGCTTTTGCATGTCACTGGTCAGGGTCCAGCCGGTTGGACTGAAGGCGGTGTACTCCCACCTTTTGCTCCGGAAGAGCCAGATCCCGAACGGAACGTATACGTAGTCCAGGCAGAAAAAAGCGAACAATATGGTCCACTGACGATCGCTACGCTGTCCATCAGAAAAGGTGACTACAAGCTCTTGTATTTCTATGGATACGAAGAACTGGGAGCTGACGGTGAACGGATAGAATTGTATAATCTCAAAGTGGACCCGGAAGAATTGAACGATCTTTATAATGTCGAACAAGAAATTGGTCAGGAACTGCTCAATGAGTTGAAAGAGAAGTTGACAGAAGTGAATGCCCCGTACCTTTCGACTTCTTAGCACAACAGAAAGAATGATACCCCGATATGTCGCAGCCTCTTTCGCCGCCGGTTTGGGTGGCAACAAAAACAGAATTAAACACCCTTGTAAACGAACTTTTGAAACAGACAAGCATTGCGGTTGATACTGAATCCAACAGCCTGCACGCTTATCATGAACAGGTCTGCCTGATCCAATTCTCGACGGCCGATACTGATTATCTGGTTGACCCACTGGCACTGGGCGACATCTCACTGCTGGGGAAGATCTTTGCAAGCCCCAAAGTCGAAAAGATCTTTCATGCCGCCGAATATGATTTGATTTGTCTCAAGCGCGACTTCGAGTTTTCCGTTGTCAATATTTTTGATACCCGCTGGGCTGTGCGCTTGCTGGGGTATTCCAGAGACGGGTTGGATGGCCTGCTGAAAGAAAAATTCGACGTCAAGGTAAATAAGAAATATCAAAAAGCGGACTGGGGGAAACGTCCACTCTCTCCCGAACAGGTCTACTATGCGCGTCTGGACACCCACTACCTGCTTCCGTTAAGAGACATGCTCCAGGCCGAACTGGAGAAGAAGGGTTTGATGCAACTGGCTCGCGAAGATTTTGAGCGTGCCACTGACATCGAGATTCCCGCAGGCAAACCAGTGCTCTGGGAGCGTATGGCAAATAACCATGGATTTTCACACCGAGAACTGACAATCTTAAAAGAAGTATACGAATGCCGCGAACGGATTGCCGAAGAATTAGACCGTCCTACATTCAAGGTTATGGGGGATAAGCAATTGTATGATATTGCCAGAATGCCACCCCGGCATCCGGATGAATTGCTTGGTCTCGGTTTGAGCCACAGGCAGGTCAAGCGCTGGGGCAAAGCGCTTTTACAGGCCGTTGAACAGGGACGGGAAGCGCCCCTCGTCAAGCCTCAGCAGCCCGAACGTCCGGATGAAGCGTTTTTGTCTCGGTTGGATGCATTGAAAACATGGCGAAAAAATGCTGCACGTAAGATGGGAGTCGAATCGGATGTCGTTCTTCCAAGGCCGTTGATGGAATCCGTTGCTGAAAACGCGCCGCGCAGCCTCCCGGAACTTTCGGAATTGTTGTCAGAGTCCCCGTGGCGGATGGCGCGCTATGGTCCGCAGATTTTAAATGCAGTGAAAGGGATACGATGAAAATAAGATTTCATGGCGCTGCACAGACGGTAACCGGTTCACAGCATTTATTGGAAGTCAACGGTTCCCGCATCTTGCTGGACTGTGGCCTGTTTCAGGGACGGAGAAGCGAAACCTACGAGCGGAATCGTAACCATCCCTTCGACCCGTCAAATATCGATGCGGTCATCCTCTCGCACGCGCACATTGACCATAGCGGTAACCTGCCGCATCTGGTGAAACACAATTTTGGCGGCTCGATTTTCGCTACAAAAGCGACGGCTGATCTGGCGGATATTATGCTGCGCGATTCCGGGCATATCCAGGAATCGGACGCAATGTTCGTCAACAAAAAACGCGCCAAACGTGGCGAACCGCCCATCGAACCACTATACACTATCGAAGATGCCGAACAGGTAACCAGTCACTTCCGTCCGATGGCATATGATCAGTCTTTTGAAGCGGCTCCCGGTGTGAGCGCACGTTTTGTCGATGCAGGTCACATCCTGGGTTCGGCGGCGGTCGTCCTCGATATCGAGGAGAATGGCCGCAAGTTGCGCCTGTGGTTCTCCGGTGACATTGGCAGGCGCAAACTGCCTATCCTGCGCGATCCTGTGCTCCCGGACGCGGCCGATTTCATGATCATGGAATCAACCTATGGGGACAAATCTCATCGTGACCCCGATGCTGCGTATCGGGAATTCCGTGAGGTGATCATACGCACAATTAAACGTGAGGGCAAGATCATCATTCCATCGTTTGCAGTAGGTCGCACGCAGGAACTGGTTTATTTCCTGAATCAGATGGTGAATGATGGCTCGATCAAATATATACCCGTATTTGTGGATAGTCCGCTGGCCGTCAATGCAACCGAGATTTTCGAAAAGCATCCTGAGTGCTTCGATAAAGAAACCCATGCTTTTATCCGGGAACATCGGCATCCTGCGCTGGAGTTCAAAGGATTGACTTATACTCATTCTGTCGAAGAGTCGAAGGCGATCAATGAGCGCAAAGGTCCGGTGATCATCATCTCTGCTTCGGGCATGGCGGAGGCCGGGCGCATTTTGCACCATCTCAGGAACAATATCGAAGATCCACGTAACACGGTGTTGATCGTCGGTTGGCAGGCTCCCTATACGCTGGGACGCCGTCTTGCAGAACGCGAAAAACGCATCAAAATTTTCGGCGAAGCCTTTACACGTCGTGCCGAAGTTGAGACTATTGGCGGCCTGTCTGCGCATGCCGGGCGGGACTTGCTTATGGAATATGCTATGTCGGTCAAAAACCAGGTCAAAAAGGTGTTTTTGGTACATGGCGAAAAGAAGGCAGCAATGGCATTAAAGGGAATGCTGGCTGAAGAGGGACTTTCGCAGGTTTATTATCCGGAGTTGCATAGCAGTGTGGAAATTTAATGTAACGCGACATGAATGTCGCACCACAAACTATTGTTAAGGTATAATTTCGCGCGCACGTGACACAATATTTGGAGAGGTGCCGGAGTGGTTGAACGGGGCGGTCTCGAAAACCGCTGTAGTCCTTGTGGCTACCGAGGGTTCGAATCCCTCCCTCTCCGCTAGAACGATCCTGCGTCCATAAGGGCGCGTTTTGTATGCTACCGCGGGTCCCCATTGAGGGGATGGTATTCGAATCCCTCCCTCTCCGCTAGAACGATCCTGCGTCCATAAGGGCGCGTTTTGTATGCTACCGCGGGTCCCCATTGAGGGG
>JBAVJG010000261.1:0-3169 GCA_049687655.1 Anaerolineales bacterium
GGGCATCAACCCCTTTAGCTCGTGTCTGCCGACCTTGATCCAATTCCCGATCATCATTGGTCTGTACCAGGCCATCATCCGCGCGCTTGCCTCCGCGCCACTAAGCTTGTTGCAACTGGCGCGCAACATTTATCCAACTCTCAGCGTTGCTGCGCTCATCCCGCTTAACAGTCACTTCCTGTGGATGGATCTGGCTCAACCCGAATCCGTTCCGATCTTCGGTTTCAACCTTCCAACCCTGGCTATCGTTGTGGCGATCACCACCTATATTCAATCCAAACTGACCATGCCTGCTACAGCAAGCCCCGGTGACCAATCGGCTGCTATGGGAAAAACCATGAGTATCTACATGCCGCTTTTGCTGGGCTATTTCGCGCTCACCTTCGCATCCGGCTTGTCGATTTACTTCATTACCAGTAACCTGCTGGGTATCTTCCAGTATGCCGTCACCGGGCGCGCCAACTGGCGCAATCTGCTGCCGGGCGGCGACAAACAAACCAAATCCAAGTAGGTATTCTGGGAGGAAAATTATGAACGAGAAACCAACCTTAGAGATCATTGCCCCCACTGTCGAGGAAGCCCTCGCGCAGGGATTAGCGCAACTTGGCCTGCCTGCTGAGGCCGTCAGTATGGAAGTGTTAGATGCAGGCACAAAAGGATTGTTCGGATTAGGCGGACGACAAGTGCGCGTACGCTTGACAGTCAAATCAGATCAGGATACTGCTTCCTCGGAGCCAACTTCCCCCCCCGCTTCAAAACCCGGCAAAAAACCTGCCACCGTTTCCCCGAAACCATCGGGCGAGGCTCCAAAGAAGAAAGCCAAGCCCAAACAGCAAGAGCATGTTCCCAGCCCTATGGCAGAAGAGAATGGCGAACAGGACGAGTTGCTTAACCTGGCTGAAGAGACCGTATCTAAATTGTTATTTCACATGAACCTGCAAGCACAGGTATCAGCCAATTATGAGGAATCTGACCGCGAAGACCGCCGCACTATCCATGTGGACATACGCGGCGATGATTTGAGCATCCTGATCGGGCGCCGCTCAGAAACTTTGAATGCCTTCCAATATATTGCCAGCCTGATGGTTGGTAAGGAAGTTCAGCAATGGGTGCAACTCGTGGTGGATGTGGAAGGATATCGCCGCCGCCGTGAGAATCAATTGCGGCGCATGGCACGGCGCATGGCTGAACAGGCTGTCAAGACCGGACGGCGCCAGGTGTTAGAGCCGATGTCATCCAATGAACGCCGCATCATTCATCTCGAATTGCGCGAGCATCCGGCTGTCACCACAGAGAGTATCGGCGAAGACCCGCATCGGAAAGTTACCATCATTCCTCAAGATACATGATATTGATTATTCAATGTTAAAAGAGGACCGAAAACAAGGTGGGCGTGCTATGCACGCCCACCTTGTTTTCGGTAACTGCGGAAGTCCTATTTAAGACGGTATAATGCGTTCATGTATAACCTGGTCCCTCTGGATCCGGTGGACTATCTGGTCATCGGGCATATCGCACATGACCTGACTCCGACCGGTCCACGCCTGGGCGGTACGGCTGCCTATTCCGCACTCACTGCGCGGGCGTTGGGTATGCGCGCGGGCGTGGTCACTGCCAGCGGCCCCGAGACCAGCCTGGATATTCTGAGTGGCATCCTGGTTGTATCTGCTCCCTCACCGCATAGCACGACATTCGAAAACATCTATTCCAAAAGTGGACGCAGACAGATACTGCATCACCAAGCTACGTCCCTGTCTCTGGATAACGTGCCAGATGTATGGAGGCGAACGCCTATCGTCCATCTGGGCCCAATTGCCCGGGAGGTAGATGCAACTTTGCCAGATACTTTTTCTCCGTCTCTGTTAGGACTGACGCCGCAAGGCTGGATGCGCGCCTGGGATGAATCCGGTCAGGTGCGGCGAGCGGATTGGGGGTCCGCCGAGCAGGCTCTCGGTCAGGCCGGAGCCGTGGTAGTCAGCATCGAAGATGTGGGCGGTGATGAAGAGCAGATCGAGTTTATGGCGGCCCATACGCGCGTCCTGGCTGTGACCGAGGCAGCCGCAGGTTCCCGTCTGTACTGGCACGGCGACCAGCGCCGCTTTCGCGCTCCCGAGATGCACGAGACGGATGGGACCGGTGCGGGTGATATATTTGCAGCGGCCTTTTTCATTCGTTTACTGACCACACAAGACCCGTGGGAGGCAGCCCGCTTTGCAACGCAATTATCGGCTCGTTCTGTGACGCGGGTAGGATTGGAAGGGATTCCAACCGCCGAAGAAATTCAAGAATGTATGGTGGAGGTCTTTTAATTTATGGGACGGATTTATACGCTTGTCAATCAGAAAGGCGGGGTGGGGAAGACCACCACTGCCATCAACCTGGGAGCGTTCCTGGCTGATTTAGGCCAGCGTGTTTTGATCGTGGACCTGGACCCGCAGGCCAACGCCACCTCCTGCCTGGGAGTGGACAAGCAAAGCGTTGAAGGCAGCACATATGATGCCATGCTGAACTCGACCCCCGCCAATTCGTTAGTGCTCTATAATGAGCGCTTAAAGCTGTCCTTATTACCTTCATCACCGGCCCTGGCTGGTGCGGAAATTGAACTGGTGGAGCAACCCGAACGAGAGTCGCGCTTGAGGCAGACTGTCACCCCTCTGGCTGATCGCTATGATTACACTTTGATTGATTGTCCCCCATCACTCGGTCTCTTGACTGTCAATGGCTTGATGGCAGCCCGCGATGGGGTCATCATCCCGGTGCAGTGTGAGTATCTGGCTCTGGAAGGTCTGGGCCAGTTAACACAGACTTTGCAGCTTGTGCGTTCCAACCTTTTCCCCGAACTAAAAGTTCGGGGTGTGGTGCTGACCATGTTCGATGCTCGTACCCGTTTATCCAGCGATGTGGTGGCCGAAGTCAATCGCCATTTCCCGGAGCAGACTTTCAAAGCGGTGGTGCCGCGCAGCGTTCGTCTGGCTGAAGCGCCTTCATATGGTTTGCCGGTTTCGGCTTATGCACCCGGTTCGACAGGTGCGCAAGCTTATGAAGATCTGGCCCGGGAAGTACTGAATGGGGATGGAGTTCAGACTCTGGTAGGGGATTGATGCTATGTATCTTTGGGAATCTCGTGGAAGATACCCGGATTTGGGGGTGAGAGCGTGCGATCGCACGC